>JALYSS010000172.1 GCA_030854685.1 Pseudomonadota bacterium
TAGTCGCGTCAGCCAGCTTGTCCGCAGCCTGAAGCGAAACGTACGTGCGCGCCGCAAGGGCCGGCACCGGCTGGCGGCTCAGACCCTTCTGGAAGGCCGCCGCGGATTCCGGCCACTTTTTCTGCGCCGCCAATACCTCGCCTTCGAGCGAATAGCCGACCGCCTGGTCGGAGTGGTCTTTCTGAAGCTTGCGTGCCTCGCCGATCGCTTCGTCGGGACGCCCCGACACGAGGTAGATCTTCGCCAGCGCGGCGTAGCCCTGCACGAGATCAGGCTTCAACACGAGCGCCTTCTGGCCGCTCGCGATCGCGCCGGCATAGTCCTTCACCGCCAGCTGCGCCTCGGAAAGGCGCAGAAACACCAGCGGGTTCTGCGGCTGCAACTGGGCGAGCCGCCTGAAGGTCTCGATCGCCTGGTTGAAGTCGCCGCTTGCAAGCTGCGCCGCACCCAGCGCCTCGGTCAGCTGCGGGCTGTTCGGAATTGCGGACAATCCGGCCTGCGCGGCCGCGATGGCGCCTTTGCCATCGCCATAGCGCGCGTCGTAGCCGATGAGCGCGAGCCGCGCGCGAACAGACGCCGGGTTTGCCGCGACCGCCTTGTCAACCGTCGCCTTCACCTGCTCGGGCGATGCACCCGTGACTGTGAGCAATTCTGCCGAGGCGAGCAAAAGCTGCTCGTTTTTCGGATCCTTCGCGAGCATGCGATCGTAGCGCTCGCGCGCCGCCTGCGGATTTCCTTCCTGCATGTCGAGCATGGCCAGATTTCGCGCCGCTGCGGTGTTGTCGGGCTGCAGCTCGAGAGATTTCTCGAAGCTGGCCCGCGCGTTCTTGAGATCCCGTTTGGCGAGATACACAGCGCCGCGAAGATTCGGAACGAGTGCCGACTTGGGCTCCTTTTTCTCGATTGCATCCACTGTCGCCATCGCCTTGTCGTACTGGCGCAGGCGCAGGTACTCGCTGAACAATGCAAGCTCGGCCTGGTGCTGCGACGGATCGGTCGCGGCCAGCGACTCCAGGTCGCTGATCGCGCGGTCGGTTTCACCGGCGGCGAAGCGCACCTGCGCAAGCCTGACCTTGCTGCCAACATTCGTCTTGTCGATCGCGTTGGCGTGCTCGTAGGACGCGGCCGCAAGCGTCGGGTTGCCCGCCGCGAGGTAGGCTTCGCCGGCCATTCGCGCCAGGATCGGATTGTCGGGCTCCCGCTGCAATGCGGGGCCGAGGAGTTCGAGCGCCTGCGCGGCGCGGCCGGTGCGCAGGTAGACCGCCGCGTGTGCGCGCGACGCGGTTGGCTCGTTGGGAACCCGCGCCAGCACCTTGTGCAAGGCGACTTCGGCACTCGCATTGGAGCCCATCCGATAGTCGATCAGGCCCGACAGCAACAAGCTCGGCAGATGGTCCGGATTTCCCGCCAGGATTTTCTGTATCGCATCGCGTGACCGCGGCATGTCGCCCTCGGCGAAGGCCAGCAGACCGTCGGCATATACAGTGCGAAAGTCGCGCGCCGAAATCTCTTTCATTTTGGCGACCTGCGCTTTCGCGACCTCGAGCTTGCCGGTGCTCACGGCCAGCGTCGTCAGCGCGAACCTCGGCGCCAGCGACTGCGGATGCGCGGCGATCGCCTGCTCCAGCAGCTTCTGCGCCGCATCGCGGTCGCCCGATGCGAGCTCGAGCTGCGACTTCATCATCAGCGCATCGGTGTCGCCGGGAACCTTGGCGAGTGCCGATTCTATGTACTTGCGTGCGCCCGCGAGGTCGCCACCCTGCCCCGCGAGTTGCGCCTTCAACAGCAATCCCCGCGTGTTGCCGGGTTCGTCGGTCAACGCGGCATCGAGCGCAGCTTCGGCCGACTTCGTATCGCGCTGTGCCATGTATGCGGTGGCAAGCGACACGCCGAGATCGGCGCGCGCGGCGGGGCTCGTCAACTTCCGCGTGCCGAGCTCCTTGGTGAGCTTTGCGAATTGGCCCTGCGCAACGAGCGTTTGCGCGAGCAATGGATACGTCTTCGCGTCGGCGGCGTGGAACTCGATCGCCTTGCGGACTTCGGTTTCGGCGCCGGCCGGATCGCCGGTCGCGAACAGTGCTTTGGCGAGGAGCAGGCGCGCTTCACCGTTGTCCGGCGCCTTCTGCAGCGCGTTCTTGAGCTCGATGATCGCCGCCTTGTAGTCCGACTTGGCGATGTACGAATTGGCCGATGCGATATACGACGTCGCATCGTTGCGCGCGCATCCGGCAAACGATGCAATCGCAATCGCCGCAGCGACGGCGAGGCCCAAGGTCCGGTATCGAAAGCTGATCATGAGGATTTCCGAGAAAGAGTGACGCGGCAGGCCGCTACTTGAGGCCGAACCGATGCATGAGATCGTATAGCGTTGGCCGGCTGACGCCGAGCATTTCCGCCGCCTTGCTGAGGTTGCCGTTGACGCGACCGAGCACGCGCAGCAGCGCATTTTTCTCGGCCACTTCGCGCACCTGCCGCAAGTTCAGCGCACCCGTACCTTCGTGAGTGGCATCGAGTCCGATGTCGGCGGCACCGATGCCGGCACCGTCGGCCATGATGACCGCCCGCTTGATCACGTTCTCGAGTTCGCGCACGTTGCCCGGCCATGCATGCGCGTCAATCGCCTCGATCGCGTCGGGAAGCAGTGTCATCGCGAGGCGCCGCTGTTCCGCGGCGAACTTGCGCACGAAACCGTGAGCCAGCAGCGCGGCGTCGCCCTGGCGTGCGCGCAGCGGCGGGATCTCGATGACAATCTCCGCCAGACGGTAATACAGGTCCTCGCGAAACTTGCCCTGCTCGATTTGCGTCTTGAGGCTCTGGTGCGTCGCGCAGACAATGCGCACATCGACCGGAATCTCGTGGCGTCCGCCGATGCGCTCGATCACGCGTTCCTGCAGGAAGCGCAGCAGCTTCGCCTGCAGCGACGTCGGCAAATCTCCGATTTCATCCAGAAACAGCGTGCCGCCATTGGCGGTTTCGATCTTGCCGAGCGTCTGCTTGACGGCGCCGGTAAACGCACCTTTTTCGTAACCGAAGAGCTCGCTTTCGAGCAGCGTCTCCGGAATCGCCGCGCAATTGATCGCGACAAAGCGCGCCGCCCGGCGCGGTGAAAGATCGTGCAGTGCCCGGGCGAGCAGTTCCTTGCCAGTCCCCGATTCGCCGAGGATCAGCGTGGTGGCCGACGTGGGAGCGACCTTCTCGATCGTGCGGCACAGACGCAGCATCGCAGGGTCCCGCGTGATGATCCCCGCCATTGCCGGCGATTCGCGAGTCGACTGCAGGCGGGCGTTCTCCTCCTGCAGCTCGTGCACCCGAAACGCGCGCTCGATCGTCCAGGCCAGAAGCTCGGGCTCGAACGGCTTGTTGCAGAAATCGTGGGCACCCAGGCTGATTGCCTTCAGCGCGTTCGTGCGATCGTTCTGCCCGGTCAGCACGATGACCTTCGTGTCCGGTGCAAGCGAATGGATTTCCTCGAGCAGCCTGAGTCCTTCGGTAGGATCGTCGGGCTGCGGCGGAAGCCCCAGGTCCATGGTGACGACGGCCGGCTCGAAGCGCCGCAGCTGGGTGATCGCGCTGGCCCGGTCGTTGGCGACCAGCGTTTCGTACTGATCGAACGCCCATTGCATCTGCTTCTGCAGCGCGGGGTCGTCCTCGACGATCAGCAGGGGTCTGCGCGCTTCGGTCATGCCGCTGCTTCGCTGACCGGTAGCGCAGGTCGCTCTGCCATGTCGACGAGCGGCAGACGTACCGAGACGCGCGTGCCCACGCCCGGTTCGCTCGCGACGGTGATGTCGCCGCCCAGCCTCGTCACGTATTGCGAACTTTCATAGACGCCAATGCCCATGCCTGCGGACTTGGTCGTCTGGAACGGCTTGAACAGGCGCTCCTGGATGAATTCCGGTGTCATGCCTGTCCCGTTGTCGGCAACCACGAGGATCGCATTGCGGGCATCGTGCGCAAGGAATACGGTGACCTGCCGTGCGGATGTGCTGGCATCGATGGCGTTCTGAACGAGATGGCCAATCACGTGCTCCAAGCGATCTTCGTGCCCGAGTGCGATCACGCCCGGCGCGAGGTCGAGCCCGATGGGCGTACCCGGATCGGATTTCGCGCCGCAGACGCGACGCACCACGACTTCGAGATCGATCGGACGCGGGCTGTCGACGGGCGTGGCGCCGACGCGCAGTTGCAGCATCAACGCATTCATTCGGCCGACAACGTGCTCGACGGTCGTCAACATGTCGGCTTGAAATTGCGGGTTGGCGCGATGCCGCTCCGCGTTCTTCAGCATCAGCGACAGTTGGGCGACCAGGTTCTTGAGATCGTGTACGACGAATGCCGACATCCGGTTGAATGCGTCGAATTTGCGCGCTTCGAGCAACGCCTCGGTGGCACGCATCTGGCTGACGTAGCTCGCTGCCTGGCGGCTCGCCGTCTTCAGCAGGTCGCGCACTTCCCAATCGAGCTCAACCTTCGTGCGCGGCGTCGCCAGCACGACCATCCCCAGCAATTCGGATCCCGAAAGGAGCGGGACGATGATCCACGGCGACGGGAACGATGCGAGCCACTCCGGCAACGCGAGGCCGTCGTAACGTGCCGGGCGCTCGCGCAGTTCGGCGACGTCGACCACCCATCCGGTCCTCGCCAGGAACGTCGCCAGCGCTCCATCCGCGCGCTCCACCGCCTGCATTATCGGTACATTCCAGCGAGCGGCAGGCACGTACCCGCGCGACTCGTCTTTCAGCCACAACGCGCCGCAGGGACTCTCGACCAGGTCCGCAAGCGCCATGATCGAGCGTTCCTGGACGCCCTGCGCCGAGCCGTCCATCGACAGCGTCCGGGTAAAGCGCAGCCACTCTTCGCGATAATCGTAGCGGTACGAAAAGAAATGCTTGCTGACGAAGACCTTGAGTCGCGCGCGGAAGCGACCGGAAGTCGCGCCGAGCATGACGAACAGCATGGCGGCGAACAGCAGCTCGATCTGCAGGGCGCGGCCCCAGTCGCCACCGAAGTAGCGCACGAAATAACCGGCACCCGCGACCACCAGCAGGAACGCGCCGGACACCAGCAGCGCGGAAGAGTGAAAAACCGCGCCGCGCGACAGGTGGAGATCGACGGTCCACCCCGTATTGCGCGCGGTCGCAATGGCCAGGAACGGGATCACGATGGCGTTGGCGAGTCCGCGCGACACCCATATGACCGGGTCGAGCTGTCCGAACAGCATGGCGTCCGCGTAGAAGAACAGATCGAGGCCGAACACGCCCGCCAGCGCAACGGCCAAGGGCTTGATGCCCCAGCGCATCTGCGGCTGCACGCGCCGCGTGACGTGCTCGACCAGCATCAGGCCGAACACGGCGATACCGAGACGCAGCAGGTATCCTGCGCGGGCGCCGGGCAACCATGCCAGTTGCCCGAACGGGTTTCCTTCGCTCAGCAGCACCCCTCCGATCAACGCCGCGGCGACCACAACTAGCGCAATTCGTCCGGAGGCGGGGGCGCCGGCCGCATCGTCCGTGCCGGGTACGCGCCTCAGGAGGTTCGCGAGGAACGCAAACCAGAAGGCGTAGCGTACGGCGTCGGCGACATTCGCCGCCAGCAGCGTGTGCTGCGACATGGCGATTCCTGCCAGCAGGCAAAGCGCCGCCCATGCCACGGTCGCCACGAGCGCCGCCAACAACAGCCGCGCACGCGGACTTTTGCGAAAGCCGGGTGCGACGCGTGCGGCGAACGCAAGGTAGCCCACCAGCGCGATGCCGTAGCTCCAGGCGGTAATCGTGGCGAATGCGGTTGCGGTCACGGAATCACGGGGTCACGTCGTCACGTCGGCGGGCAGGGATCGGGGAATGCGCTTGCAGGCGCGTCCGCACCGCGTCGTCGAATCTCCGGTCGCTCGGCCGTCCCGAAACATGGTTGGGCCGGTAATGGGACGCTTCACCGGGAGGCCGGCATTGACACTCGCGCCGGCGCGGGAAGTTCGTCGCGGCGCACCTAGCGCGCGCCTTCTCCCAGCAGGACGACCCGCACGGTTTCGAGCAGGATGACAAGGTCGAGCACCAGCGTGTGGTTCTTCACGTAATAGAGGTCGTATTCGAGCTTGCGGAACGACTGCTCCACCGTGGCGCCGTAAGAGTACCGCACTTGCGCCCAGCCCGTCAGTCCCGGCTTGACGCTGTGTCGCACGGCATAGAACGGAATCTGCTCGGTCAGCATCGCCACGAACTCGGGTCGCTCCGGACGCGGGCCGACAAAACTCATTTCACCTTTCACGACATTCAGCAATTGCGGAAGCTCGTCAATGCGCGAGCGCCGGATGAGTCGGCCAACCCTCGTCACGCGGGGATCGTTGCTCTGCGCCCACGCGGGCTTGCCATCCTGCTCCGCATCCTGCGACATGCTGCGGAGCTTGAAGACGGTGAACGTGCGGCCGTGATGCCCCACGCGCTGCTGTCGGTAGATGACGGAACCTCCGCCCTCGGCCGCAATGAGCAGCGCGGCGAGCAGCACCAGGGGGGCCGCGACAATGATCAGCACGGTCGAAACCATCAGGTCGAAACACCGCTTGACGATGCCGCGAAGCACGCTTTGCCGGAATCCATGCCCGTAGATGAGCCAGCTGATCTTGAGCGACTCGATCGGCACCTGGCCATGCACGCGCTCGAAATAGCGGGCGAGATCGGTAACCTGCACGCCATTGAGGCGGCAATCGAGTAACGCGCGCAGCGGCAGCACGCCGCCGCGCTGCTGGCGCACCGCGACGATCACTTCGTCGA
>JALYSS010000179.1 GCA_030854685.1 Pseudomonadota bacterium
AGTCTACCGCTTCCAGTACAGCGATACCGGACACAATCGGCGCAACGGAACGATCACGCTGGTTGCGGACTTCGTCACGGCACTCGATATCGATGTCGAGCGACTGCCGCAGGAGATGCTGCACTGACGGACAGGAACGAAGCGACCGCGCGCGGCGTTCAGATTGAACACACCAATCCGGATCATCGCGTTCTCCTTGATGTTGGCACGCCGGCGAATACTTCGACGGCAGCATGCCGCTTCGACTGGCGCGGTTCGTCATTGATTCGGCCCCCGAGTCGGCGCTTCAGGATGACGCCGCGCGAATCCGGTCTGTCCACTGCACCGCGCCGGCCGCGAGTGGCAGCAGCGACATCGACAGCGATACGGCAAGCACGCCTGGCCAGCCGAAGCGCGAATAGAGATCGCCACCGAGCGCGATGCCGACCGCACCGCCGACGTAATAGAACAGCGTGTAGAGCGCATTTGCCTTTCCCCGGTCGCCGGACAGGCTGCGATTGAGCGCACCGATCGCCGACGCATGAATCGCGAAAAAGCCAGCGCAAAGACCGATCAGGCTGACGATCAGGACGGGCATCGCAACGACGACGGTGAAGAGCAACGCGACGGCGAGCAGCAGTGCGCCGGCGACCATGACCGCGCCGTTGCCGATGCGGTTGCTGAGCTTCCCGGCGAAAGGCCCCATGAAAAGTCCCGCGACATAGACGAGGTACAACGATGTGATCGTCCCGGTCGAGAGATTCCACGGCGGCTCCGACAGGTAGAACGGGAAATAGTTGAAGGCCGTCGAGAATGCGCCGAACGCACCGAATCCCGCGATTTGCGGCAGTACCTGCGAACGCCGCACGACGAGCCGGAGCGCGCCGACGGAAACGCCGCGCGCGCTCGCCAGCGGCGGCGAATCCTTCAGGCGCCACGTCACCAGCAGCGTGACGACGAGGAGCGTGACGCCGGCGCTCACGAACGCGTAGCGCCAATGCAGCGGCGGATGAATCCAGCCGCCAAGCAGCCGCCCGCCCAATCCTCCGGCAACGGTTGCGGCAACGTAGGTCCCCATCGCAACATTGAGCGCGTTCGGAGGCAGCGTGCGCGAAAGCCACGCGGCCGTGCAGGTTGTCAACGCAGGGATGAAGCTGCCCTGAATCAGGCGCATGGCGACCAGCGTCGCGAAGTTGTCGGTCGTCGCGCAGACGATGCTTGCGCCTGCAACGACGCAACCACCGACGAGGATCAGCTGTCGTACCGGGTATCGGTCGGACAGCATGCCGATCGGCAGCGTGGTGATCGCCATGCCGAGGATCACTACCGAGACCGACAGCGAAGCGAGCGACGGCGTGATACCGAATTCAGTCTGCAGGATCGGCAGGACCGGCTGCGTGATGTAGACCGTCGTGAACGCGCAGGCCACCAGCAGGAAGATCAGCGGGAGCAATCCCCGACCCGGTTCATTCCCGGAAACAGTCTTGTTCGTGGCCGGCGCCTTATCGCTTTGGACGATGATCGTTACAATACCTTATGGACAAGGAGCCAAAAATGATGAAATGTACCTGTTACGCATTCGCGCTGGCGTTGTTGACACTCAGCACGGCAGCCGGAGCCGATGCCCGGTCCGATTACTACCAGCGGGCGGCGACGCGCGACATGGCGTCTTTCCATGCGTTCGACAGCAATCATGACAACACCGTGACGAGAACGGACATCGGGGGGGACGTCGATTTCGGTCCCCGCTTCAACGATATGGACATCAACCGCGACGGCATCGTCACGTTGGAGGAAATGCAGCGCTACATCCAGCAGCAATATGGCGTGCCGCCCGCAGCTGGCCAGAAGCAAGTGCAGGCGTCCTGACCCTGTTCGAGTGCGGTGACCTATGCCGGCGCAATTGAATTCGCGCCGCCGTCATCGGCTCGCGGCAGCATCCCGCTCTCGAGCTTCGGGGCAGGCGGAAGTCCGGTGACCGCGAGGATGTCCTCCTCGTTGAGTGTCTCGCGCGCCAGCAGCGCCTGGGCGAGCGCATCGAGCTGCGTGCGGTGCCGGGTCAAAAGCCGCGTTGCCTCGTCGTGGCTTTCGCCGATGATCTTGCGTACTTCGGCATCGATCGCTTCCGCCGTCTGCTCGCTGAAGGGCTTCACGCCGCCGTATCCTTCCGGTCCGGTGAGATAGGGGTTTTCGCGCGGTGCGAGCTGCACCATCCCGATGCGATCGCTCATGCCCCAGCGCGTGACCATCCGGCGCGCGAGTCCAGTGGCCTGCTCGATGTCGCTTTCCGCACCGGTGGTCTTCGTGCCGTAGACGATCTCCTCCGCCGCGCGGCCGCCCAGCATGCCGACGATCCGCGCGCGCAGATACGATTCCGGATAGTTGTAGCGGTCACTGTCGGGACGCTGGTACGTCACGCCGAGGGCCTGTCCACGCGGCACGATCGTCACCCGATGCACTGGGTCGGCGCCGGCCACGACGAGTGCGAGGATCGCGTGGCCGCCCTCGTGATACGCGATCCGCTCGCGGTCGGCGCGGGAGAGCAGGATTGGCCGTGCGGGTCCGAGCACGATCTTCTCCAGCGCATCGACGAAGTCGAGTTCGCGGACGTTGTCCTGCGCGCGCCGCGCCGCGAGCAGCGCCGCCTCGTTGACGAGGTTCTTCAGTTCCGCGCCCGAAAAGCCGGGTGTCGCGGCGGCCAGGTCCGCGAGGCTCGCATCAGGCGCCAGCGGCACGTTGCGGGTATGGACCTTGAGGATGGCTTCGCGTCCGATCTTGTCAGGGAGATTGACCACGACTCGCCGATCGAAGCGTCCGGGCCGGAGCAGCGCCCGGTCGAGCACGTCCGGCTGGTTGGTCGCCGCCAGCACGATGATCCCTTCGCGACTCGAGAAGCCGTCCATTTCGGTCAGGATCTGATTCAACGTCTGCTCCTGCTCGCTGGAGCCCCCGATGGACATCGGTCCGCGCGCGCGGCCGATCGCGTCGAGCTCGTCGATGAAGATGATCGCGGGCGCGTTTTCGCGCGCCTGCTTGAAGAGGTCGCGCACTCTCGCGGCGCCGACGCCGACGATCATCTCGACGAACTCGGCGGCACTCATCGAGAAGAACGGCACGCCCGCCTCGCCTGCAACCGCCTTCGCGAGCAGCGTCTTCCCGGTTCCCGGTGCACCGATCAGCAGGACGCCTTTCGGGGCCGTGCCGCCAAGACGCGTGTACTTCGGCGGATCCCTCAGGAAATCGACGATTTCGATCAATTCGTTCTCGGCCTCGTCGATGCCCGCAACGTCGTCGAACGTGATCTTCGTATCCTTTTCCTGGTCGTAGCGGCGCGCGCGGCTCTTGCCGATGCCCAGCAGGCCGCCGCCGATGCCGCCCCCCTGCTGGCCGGCGCGCCGAAAGAGCCAGACGTAAAAGACGATCAGGAGCAATGCCGGGCCGAATCCGAAGAGGAGCGTCGACAGCGGGCTGCTGCCTTCCGCGATCGGTTCGGCACTGATCTCGACGCCGTTATCGATCAGGAACTGCTCGAGGCCGGGACCTACGAACGAGGGTAACGTCGTCGCGAAGGTAGCGGCCGTTCTCGGCGGCCCGCGGCGCGGCGCACCGCGTACGCTGGGCGTCGCGGCCGGATTGCCCGATCCCGCGTTCACGTCCTCGGGAGACGGGTAGGTGACCGGGGCCGCGAAGAGACCGGTGAGCGTCTCGCCTCGGCTGTAGATCGCCTTGACGTTGCCTTTGCGGACCTCGTCCTTGAACAACGTGTAGGGCACGGTGAGCGGTGCCTCACCGCTCGGCACGAGATACCGCGCAAGCACGAAGTTCAGGAGCAGGGCGATGGCGAACCATAGCCACGCGCGACCCGGCGGGATCTTCGCTTTCCCGCCGCCCGGCGCAACGCCCGGCCCGCGTTCGGTTCGCTGCATCCGACCGGCCGCTGCATCGCTTTTGCGTGTCGTCTGTGCCGGCCAGATCATCGTCCCGGTCAATGGTACGCCTTCGTGGGTTGGCGACGCCGCGCCGTTTCCATAGTCGATCGGATCGCAGTAACCCGATCGGACGGCCGATCGCCGGCCCGGATTACACTGGCAGTCCTGTGCCATCCCCTGCATCACTCCAGGACAATCACAAGGAACAACATCATGAAAAACCCGACGACGAAGACCCGGGACCTCAAGCGCGAGCGCAACGCGCCGTTGGCGACGCCCACCGATCTCGCCGCGGCGGCGACCAGGGATATTGCCGGTGCGTTGAACGTGTTGCTTGCCGACGCTTTCGCGCTTTACATGAAGACGAAGAATTTCCACTGGCACATGAGCGGACCGCATTTCCGCGATTACCATCTGCTGCTCGACGAGCAGGCCGATCAGCTTTACGCGATGACCGATCCGATCGCCGAGCGCGTGCGCAAGCTCGGCGGCAGGACGCTCACCTCGATCGGGCGCATCGCGGCCCTCCAGCGCGTGCTCGACAACGACGCCGAGTACGTGGAACCGTCCGACATGCTGGCCGAATTGCGCGACGACAACAAGACGCTTGCCGCGCGCATGCGCGAGACGCACAATGTATGCGAAGAGCATCGCGACGTCGCGACTG
>JALYSS010000216.1 GCA_030854685.1 Pseudomonadota bacterium
ACGACGACGTGTTCGCGATCGGCGATTGCGCCGCATGCCCGTGGCTTGGCAAAGACGGCGCCATCGTGCCGCCGCGCGCGCAGGCGGCGCATCAGCAGGCGTCGCACATGGCGAAGCAGATGCGGCGCAGACTGAAGGGTCAGCCGCTTCGGCCGTGGTGCTACCGCGACTTCGGCTCGCTCGTCTCGCTCGGCGAGTTCTCGACCGTCGGCAACCTGATGGGCAGCCTCACCGGCGGCAACATCTGGCTCGAGGGCTGGTTTGCGGGGGTGATGTACGTATCGCTCTACAAGATGCACGAGCTCGCACTGCACGGCTTCTGGAAGACGGCGCTCGACACCGTTGCGCGCCTTATCACGCGTCGCACCGAGCCGCACGTCAAGCTGCACTGATTCATCCACCCGTCGTCTTGGCCACGCTCGACGCATCGACATATTTGCGGTGTATGCTGATCGAACCGTCGGGCCGGACGTGCTACGCGCAGTTGGGTCGCGGTATTGACTAGCCAATCTTCGACGAACAAAAGGAGTGACCATGGGTTTGATCGACTTCGTGAAGGACGCAGGTGAAAAGCTCTTCGGACGCGGACAGGCACAGGCGGCGGTGAAGGAAGCGGCCGCGGAACCGTCCAACCAGGCGAAGGTGCAGGCGGCCAATTCGGCGGCCGCCGACGCGATTCTCGATTACGTCAATTCGCAAAATCTATCGGCCACCGGTTTGACGGTGACTTACGACGGCGCGACGTCGGCGGTCAGCGTGTTCGGCGTTGCGCCGGACCAGGCGACGCGTGAAAAGATCGTGCTTTGTTGCGGCAACGTCGCCGGCGTCGCATCGGTCAAGGACATGATGAGCGTCGACCAGAGCGAGCCCGAAGCGACGTTGTATACGGTCGCAGCGGGCGACACGCTGTCGAAAATCTCGAAACAGTATTACGGCGACGCGAACAAGTACATGACGATCTTCGAGGCCAACAAGCCGATGCTGGCCTCTCCCGACAGGATTTATCCGGGGCAGAAGCTACGCATACCGCCGCAATGACGAATGGGGACGCAGACACGAGGGCGGCGGCGCTGGTCGACGGGCTCGTCACCGCGACGGCCGGGCCCGGCGATGACGACGATGACAACGATGAGGTCCCGATCGGCGATCCGCCCGACGACGACGGCGACGACTGGGACGATGACGACGATGACGACGATGACGAGGAACCGCTGCAGGCTGCTGCGGCGTAACATCGCCACGGCTCTCGCGCCTCGTCACAATGTCGCCCCGCCTGTCGCCGCGCATGCCGACCCGGCGTCCGGTCGCGCGTTTTGTCGTTGATACCTGATACCTGACCTCTGATTCCTGACACCTACCTCGCCGTCGACAATGTGTCCGTGGCCTACGACGGCACCCGCGTTCTGTCCGACGTCACGCTCGACGTCGCGCGTGGCGAACTTGTCGCGCTGCTCGGCAGTTCCGGATGCGGCAAGACCACGCTGCTGCGTTCGATTGCGGGCTTCGTAAGGCCGCAGGGCGGCCGCATTCGCGTCGACGGCCGCGACATCACGGCGCTGCCGCCGGAAAAGCGGGGCACGGCGATGATGTTCCAGTCGTATGCACTGTGGCCGCACATGAGCGTCGCGGGCAACATCGGCTACGGACTCAGGATGCGCGGCGCGGCGAAGGACGCGATCGCGCGGCGCGTCGACGAACTGCTCGCGTTGATGCAGATGCAGGGCTTCGGCGTGCGGTCCGTCACGCAGCTCTCCGGCGGGCAGCGGCAGCGCGTGGCGCTCGCCCGGGCGCTCGCCGTCGATCCGCAACTGTTGCTGCTCGACGAGCCGATGTCGAATCTTGATTACAAGGTGCGCATCGAATTGCGCCATGAGCTGCGCGCGCTGCAAAAGCGCATCGGGATTACCGCGGTGTACGTGACGCACGATCGCGAGGAAGCGCTGACGCTCGCCGATCGCATCGCGGTGCTCGACTCGGGGCGCGTCGTCCAGTACGGACCACCCGAGGAGATCTTCCACCGCCCCGCGTCGGCGTTTGTCGCCGGTTTCATGGGTGCGGACAATGCGATCGAACTGAGGCGCGGACGCGACGGTCGTCTTCGCGTGGCGGGCGGCGACGACGCTGCAAGCGAGCCGGTGACCGCGCATTTCCGCAGCGATGTCGCGCGGATCGACGCTTCCGGGCCGTCGGCGAGCGATGCCGATTTGCACCTGCACGGACAGGTCGTGCAGACACTCTACGTCGGACAGGGCTATCGCTATCGCGTTCGCACGGACGGCGCGGACGTCTGGGCGCATGCTACGCATCGTATCGACGAGGGGGCGCCCGTTGCAGTCGTGGTCCCGCGCGATGCCTTGTTGCTGTTTCCACGCGCAGCCTCCGCCACTCCAAGCTGATCCGCAGGGCGCGCGGCAATCGACGTGATCAGCGATTACACGACTCGGGAGAAATTCATGAAGGTACGCAGTCTTTTGTCCATCGCGGCGCTCGGCATTGCGTCCGCCGCGCCCGCTGTCGCGGAAACGACACTGAATGTCGTTTCGGCGGGCGACCAGAACATGGTCGATTACGTCAACAACTATCTGGGGCCGAAATTTGAGCAGATGAACCCTGGCGTCAAGGTGCGGGCAGTCGGCACCGGCCCGGGCGATTCGGGCTCGCAGAAGATCTACGAAAAGCTTTCGGCGCAGCAAAAGGCCGGCATGGCGACGTGGGATATCGACGTTGCCGTCGTGCACCAGCGCGGGGCCGCGACGATGGTCAACGACAAGCTGCTGATGCGGTATCGCGACGACGTGGCCGCTGGCAAGCTCGTCTCGCGCGACACGGCGAAGAATGCGCTCGGTGCGAACGTCGACGGCTACGTGCTGCCGATGTTCCACAGCCAGATCGCGTTCGCGTACAACCCCGATCTCGTGAAGACACCGCCGAAGAGTTTCGGCGAGCTGGCCGAATGGGTGAAAAAGAATCCGAAGCAGTTCGGCTACAACGGCGTCAAGGGAGGCATGTCCGGCGTGGGCTTTGTCATGGGCTGGGTCGAGGCGAACAGCGGCATCGGCGACAAGCTCGAGAAAGGTCCGTACGACCCGAACGCGAAGGTGGCGATCGACAAGTCGCTCGCGGGCCTGAAGGACTTCAATCAGTACGTGGTGATGACGCCGGGCAACGCCGGAACGCTCGACATGCTCAATCGCGGTGAGATCGCAATAGGACCTGTGTGGGTCGACATGTTCTACACGTGGATGGCCGACGGCAAGATGAATCCGAACGTGAAGCTCGAGCTGCCGGCGCCGGGATTGCCCGGTCAGCCGATGTACTACGTGATCCCCGCGAAAGCCGCCAATGCCGCGCTCGCGAAGAAGTTCATCGACCTCGCCGAAAGTCCGGAAGTCCAGGCACAAGGCATCGTGAAGCAGTTCAACTGGTATCCCGGCATCGATCCCCAGTACGTGCAGTCGAAGATGGAGCCGGCGGCGTGGAACAAGCTCTTCACCGACATTTCACCTGCCGACCTCGCGAGTAAGGGCCGTCCGTTCCCATTGTCCGATTACTTCACCGACATCGTCGAAGGCTACGAGCGCGTCGTGCTGAAGTAATACGGCGCCGATGGCAACGCTCGCCATCGTCGAGTTACCGCGCGGCGGCGAGCGCCGCTGGGGGGCCTTTGCGCTGGTCGTCCCGGCGCTCCTCGTCGTCGGCCTCTTCTTCGTCATGCCACTCGCGCTGTCGGCGGTGGGTGCGTTTCGCGCCACCGACGGTTCCTTCACGCTCGCGCATTTCGCGAAGGCGCTCGACCTCTACAGCCGGGACCTGATCTTCACTGTCGCGATCGTCGCGTTGTCGACGCTGCTGATCGCGCTGGTCGCCATCGCCATCGCCGGCTACCTGACGCTCGGCGAGCATCCGCGCGCTGTCGCGCTGCTGCGCTGGCTGTATCGCTGGCCGCTGTTCATTCCGTTCGTCGTCGCGGGGCAGATCATGCGGACGTTCCTCGCGAAGAACGGAATGCTCAATCACGTCCTCATTGGCACCGGGCTCCTCGAGCCGATCTCGGCGCAGTCGATGCTCGATTGGCGGGGCATCGTCATCGCGTTCGTCTGGAAGCAGGCGCCGTTCGTGACACTGCTGCTCGCGGGCGCGATGGCCGCCCTCGAGCGCCAGCACATCGAGGCCGCGCGCAATCTCGGCGCGCCGCGCTGGCGCGTGCTGGTCGACATCGTGCTGCCGCAGGCGCGCGGCACGTTGCTGGTCGGGCTCGTGCTTTCGTTCGTCACGATGCTGTCGGTGCTGTCGGTGCCGCTGATGATCAATCCGAACTCGCCGACGATGATCACCGTCGACGTCGCTTATCGGATCAATACGTTTGCCGATTACGCCGTCGCCAACGCGTTGTGCCTGCTGTCGTTGCTGCTCGCGGCATTCGGTGCGGCGTTCTACCTGCGTCACGCCGTGCGACGTGCCGAAGCGCCTGGAGGATGACGGCCGCCGGCAGAATCGGACCGAACGTGCTGCGCGCGCTGGCGCTCGCGCTGTTCGCTTTCGTCATATTCGGGCCGCTATTGAACCTCGTGCTGTGGGCATTCGCCGAGCGCTGGTATTTCCCGAGCAAGCTGCCATTGCAATACGGCTTCACGTTCTGGCAACGCGTGTTCGCGCCGCGCGGCAACGCGATCGCGTCGCTCGGCACGAGCGTCTGGATCGCGGTATTGACGGTCGCGTTCAGCCTCGCGGTGGCAGTTCCCGCGGGCTACGCGCTCGGCCGGCTCAAGCTGCCGTGGCGCGGGCTGATCCTGCTCGCGTTTCTGCTGCCGCAGGCGGTGCCGAACCTGCCGGTCTACGTGAACATCGCGCAGGTGTTCTACCAGATCGGGCTCGCGGGAACGATCACCGGCGTCGTGCTCGTGCACGCGTCGCACGGGCTCGTCCTGGCCGTGTGGATCGCGTCGGCTGCGTTCGCATCGATCGACGGCTCGCTCGAGGAAGCGGCGCGTAACATCGGCGCGTCGGCGTGGACCTGCTTTCGGACAATCACGCTGCCGCTCGCGGCGCCGGGGCTGATGGCGAGTGCGATCTTCGTATTCCTCGAATCGCTTGATGAATTCACCGGGACGTACTTCGTCGGCGTGCCCGACGTGACGACGCTGCCGCTGCTGATGTTCAACGCGAGCATGGGCGGCAATTACCAGATCGCGTCGATCACGGCGCTCCTGCTCCTTGTACCCTCGATCGGCTTCATGCTCGTTGTCGAGCGGTTCCTCAAGGCCGATGTGCTGGCGATGGTAGGGCGCTAGAAAATTGCAGTTCACTCCGTCATTCGTGCCCCATTCGCGGTCAGCACGCGAATCGCGAGAAGCGCACCATGATTGCCGCGATCAGCAGGCCCTGCCAAGCGCCGCACCGGGCATATGCTGCACCGCAGCATCGGTCTGGAACCGTGCTATAGTTCGCCCTGTTGCGGTGATCTGCGAGGTATCGTCGGT
>JALYSS010000220.1 GCA_030854685.1 Pseudomonadota bacterium
CGAAGGCAGCTACTCGATGAACTGTTCACTGCCGACGATGCCGATCTTGGTCAGGCCGAGCCGCTGCGCCGACTCCATCACGCCGGCGACGATCGCGTACTTCGCGAGCTTGTTGGGACGCAGATGCACTTCCGGCTGCACCGACTCGTGCGCGGCCGCGCTGATCTTCGACTCGAGCGTCGCCCGGTCGGGGACGACTTCCCCGTTCCAGTACACGCGGCCCTGCTCGTCGATGTCGATCTTGACCACTTCCGGCAGGGTCAGCGGCGGTGGTGGATTGCCGATCGGCAGGTTCAGATTGACGGAGTGCAGCTGGATCGGGATCGTGATGATCAGCATGACGAGCAGCACGAGCATCACGTCGATCAGCGGCGTCGTGTTGATGTCGATCATGACTTCCATGTCGCTCGATCGGCCGCGGGTGCCTGCGTTCATCGCCATTGCCAGCTCCTGGAAAGGTTTCCCGCGCCGCGCGTCAGCTCGCGCTGGCCCGTACCGGGGGTTCCGTGATGAAGGAGATCTTCGAAATGCCCGCGCGCTGGCATGCATACACGACACGCCCGACGCCTTCGTAGTTGCCGCGTCCGTCGCCGCGAATCTGCACTTCCGGCTGCGGCGCCAGCACGGATACCTTCTTCAGCCGCTCGACGAGCGCATTGGTCGTGGGAATCCGCAGTTCGTTCCAGTAGATCCGGTCCTGCGCATCGACCGAGATCACGATGTTCTCCGGCTTGGTTTCGCGGACCTCGTTGCGCTCTTTCGGCAACTCGACGGGGATCGAGTTGCGCACGACGGGCACCGTGATCAGGAAGATGATCAGGAGGACCATCATCACGTCGACGAGCGGCGTGGTGTTGATCGTCGAGATCGGTTCCTCGTCATCGCTGCCGCCGGGACCGACATTCATCGACACGACGCTTACGCCTTCGCTGCGGCTTGCGGCACGCTGAGAAGTACGGCATGCAGGTCGGCGCCGAAACCGCGCACGCGATCCAGCGCCACCTTGTTGCGGCGGATGAGCCAGTTGTAGCCCAGCACGGCGGGAACCGCGACGGCGAGACCGATGGCCGTCATGATCAGTGCCTCGCCTACCGGCCCGGCCACCTTGTCGATCGACGCCTGCCCGGCGATGCCGATCGCCGTCAGCGCGTGATAGACCCCCCACACGGTGCCGAACAGTCCGACGAACGGCGCGGTCGAACCGACCGTGGCAAGGAATGCGAGCCCATCCTGCGAGCGGCTTTGCACGTTGTCGATCGCACGCTGGATCGACATGCTGATCCAGTCATTCATGTTGACGTTGCCGAGCAGGCCCTCATGCTTCGAGGTCGCCTCGATGCCGGATTCGGCGATGAAGCGGTACGGGCTGCCGTCCTTCAATCCGACGGCGCCCTGCTGCACCGACGGCGCGGCCCAGAACGTCCTGTCGGCGGCGCGCGCCTGGCGTCCCATCCTGGCTTGCTCGTACACCTTCGTGATGATGACGTACCAACTGCCCATCGACATTATGACGAGGATGCCGAGCGTGATCCGCGCGACCAGGTCACCGCCCTTCCACAGCGCGTCGAGGCCGTAGGGGTTCTCGATGATTTCAGTCGTCACCTTTCCGACAGCGGCAGGCGCTGCCGCCGGCGCGACGGCCGCGGGCGGCGTCGCTGCGGGTGTGGACGGAGTCTCCGCGGGCGCCGCGCTGGGGGTCGGCGGCGTCGGTTGAGCCTGCGCCTGCGCTGCAAGCGGGGTGACCGCGATCGGCGTTGCAAGCATCAGGACCGCGGCGAGGGTCGCCAGACGGGTCATCTTCAACATGTTGTCTCCATGCGAACGTTGGTCAACCATCTTCCGGGGTACCGGACGATGCGGATGGCGCAGCGTGCGTCCGCCGGTAGCCGAGGCTCAGGCGACACGGCACCAGCGTTTCCCTGCACGGTTGGCAGGAGCATCCGGCCCGGCGTCGCAACCGTAGTCGGTGAACCTGCGGCGCAAACGCGGTGGTCGTGCACCCGACACATGTCGGCCCGCCGGAACGGGAGCAGGCAACGTCGGAAAATCGCGCGATTTTACACAAAACCACGGGGAAGTCCACCTGCGCCCAACGTCGCGCGGCGCGTTTTATCGTGCGCTTCGTGCATTCGAGCCTTGATTTCAGGGTTCCGTCGCCTGGCGCTTGTTGCGCCCGGTGCCGCTCCCTAGGATGCGACGCATGCCGAACGATACGTTCATGGTCAGCCGCCGGATGTGATGAATCCGGAGCGTTCGGCTGCCGCATCGAACCGCAGCGTTGCACGATCGATAACCAGGAGCACAGATGAACCGCTACGACCCAGGAACTCCCCGCGCACTGATCGGCCTTGCGGCCGCCGTGATGACCGCCGCCACGCTCGCGATTTCGATAATCGTTCCCGCGGCGACGGAATACGCCATGAAGGACGTCGACGTTTTCACGCAGACGGCAGACGCGACGTGCGCGAGCGATGGCATCGTCACGGCGATCGACGTCATCGCCGTTCGCAGCGCGCACGTCGTGCCGATCGTGCAGTCGCGGGCCGCGGCGAAGGATGCGCGGCAGGGCTGAGCTGCGCACCTATCGGATCAGCGGCACCGTCGACGCGATGTCGTAGTCCCGCACCGCCTGGATCTTGTCTTCGAGTTGCAGGAAGCGCGCCGCCTTGATTGGCGGCAGTGCGCGCATCAACCGATTGCGGAGCGTGTGGCGCGCCTTCACTTCCGCTTCGTCGACAGCCATCAATTCGGTGATGAGAGTCTTCGCGCCGAGATTGGTCATCCTCTTCTCGGGGAAAAGCAGCCCTTCCAGCGCGACGACCCGTCGACGGCTGCTCGAGTCCAGGTTGCGCTGATACGTATCGTAGATCGGCCAGAAGCGCTTTCCTTCCGCGTTGGTCAAATCCAGCGTCGAAGCAACCAATGCGCGCGGATCCGCCTTGACGGCAGCGCGCAGCGCTTGCATGTCGGTGACGTCGGCCGCCTGGTCCTGCGCCAAGGCGACCGGTGCTGCCAACACCGCGACGGCGAACGCGCTGGCGGCCAGGAGTCTATTCATTTCGTTCCCCTTGGAATCGGTGTTCGTCAAATCCGCGATCTTTTAACACACTTGCCGGAGATTCGGGAACGTCGGCCTTCTGAACCCAGAATACGTACATGCCGGCGAATGTATCCGGAAACTCCGCCTCGAACGTGTTCCAGCGTTCCAGATCGGTCATCGCCTTGTCCTCTGGAAAGCGCGCGGCATATCCTTTGGCGACATGGGGTGCAAGCAGAAACCCGATCAAGCGCAACCCGAGCCTTCCGAGCATTTCCTTGATCTGCGGCAGAGCAAAGCGATGCTCCTGCACGTGAAACAACAGGTCGCGGCATTCACCCGTCACATAAAAATCCCTGATTGAGGCCAGTTGCCCGAATTGCGTGCCGTCGTTCATGGACATCAGATCCTGGCGGCACCGGCGAATATCCGCTGCGTTTGCGAGATACCCCCGTTGCGCAATGAACTCCCGCGCGGCAACGACGCTTCGGCGGGCGCGCTCGCTGTAAAGCCCCAGCAGCATGAATCCACCGGGCCGAAGCAGCGATAGCAGTTCCCGCCACCCCGCCATCGGGTCCGCCAGATGGTGCAATACGCCCACCGACGTGATGACGGCGAACGTCCGCCCGATCGACCCCAGCTTCATGATGTCGGCCTGCGCGTGCTCGACGTTGACAACGCCCAATTCAGAGGTCTTCCTTTTGGCATAGCAAAGGCTCGAGAGGCTCAGGTCGACTGCGAGTACATGCGCTCCGGGAAAATCCTGCGCCATTTCGATCGATTCCCGGCCGGTGCCGCATCCTGCAATCAGGATATCGATGTCGCCGCTCCTGTCGATGGGACGAAATGGCGCGAATGGAAAGAGCCGGCTCAGATGGGAATCGATGTCCCGTGCCGGCCTGGGAGGCGGCAATTTGACCCATCTCGGGAATGGATTCTCCTCGTACTGTTGCCGGACCGAACCAGACATGCCGTCATCGACGGGGGTCAGCCTGGGTATGTGATCGCGGTAACTCCGTTCCTCCAACGGTTCCGCTATCTGTTGCTCCAGCAACGCCGTGACGGATTCAGGCCAGGAACGATCGAGAAGAGCCTCGGCGCCAGGGAGGGACAGCAGCGGAAAATAGGCAGCAACGGCTGCAATCCACAACGCAGGAACGGCGTTTCCAATACGCAGTTGAGCGACAAATTTCTCCCGCAGCAACGTCACTCGGTCGAGTTCCGCATCCGTACAGGAAAAAACGAAGTCGTTGATAAAGCACTGTCGTGCAACTGCGCAGCAAAAGGTCAACGCACTGCCCTCGATATCGTCGCAGCCAGCCCCGCCCGTGGTGGCGTCAAGCACGGCGTGCCTGACCATGGTCAGCAGCCGCTCCATCGCGAGGTCGCACACCTGGGCGTTTTCCAGCAGCGCTCGAAGCAATGGGTCGTTGGACAAAACGGAGAAGCCCGCAGGGCCGAACAATTCCTGCCACGTCAATCTTGTCGGCCAGGCGCTCGATGAGCGCTCGATGCACTCCCTGATGTTGCCGTCCCCTGCGATGAGTCGGATGCAGGCTGCCGCGAGATCGGCGGGCCTCGTCCACGGCTCGGACACCGCGCGGATCACCATGCGCCGTACACCAGCATCGACTTCCGTGAATTCGGCGCTTTGGAGGCAGCGGACGAAGTTCGACTTGAATTCGGGCGTCTCCTTCAGTTCCAGCGCACGCTGGTAACTGACCAGCGCGGCGTCGAAGCGCCCGGTTGCGTTCAGCACATTACCGAGGTTGTTATGCGCTTCCGCGTAATCGAGCCGGAATGAAATCGCGCGTCGGTAGCAATCGATCGCCGCATCCAGCTTGCCGAGATCCCTGAGCGCGTTCCCCAGGTTGTAGTGTGACGTCGCATCGTTCTGCCTGAACGAGAGCGCGTTGCGGTAGCTGACGACCGCCTCGGCGAGCTTGCCCTGCTCGTGGAATATGGTTCCCAGGTTGTTATGCGCTTCCGCAAAATCCGGCTTGAGCGACAGCGCGGCGCGATAGCTTTCAGCCGCCTCGTCCAATCGGCCCAGCGTCTTGAGCGCGTTTCCGAGATTGTTGTGCGCCTCCGCATAATCGGCCTTCAATGCGATCGCCGTGCGATGGCAGACGACCGCTTCCTCGGCTTTGCCAAGCGCTTGGAGAACCATGCCGCGGTGATCGTGATAGACCGGACGCGATGAATGGATGGCGATGGCCCTGTCGATGAGCGCCAGGGCCGCGTCGCTTTGTCCCGCCTGATGGGCGAGCACGCCGAGCCAGTGCAGCGCGTCCGGGTGGTCTGGCGCCACTCGGAGTATTTGTCGGTATAGCGGTTCTGCCTCGCGCAACCGCCCCGCACGATGGTGATCGAGCGCGGTCTGGAGCTGCAGCAATGTTGCTTCGGCTTCGGCGTTCGCGTCGCTCATGCGCGAGAGACTAACGCCGTGGACCAATTCCCGCGAACAGGAAAAGCATGAACCGCGCGTTCGGTTGACCGTGGGGTCAGACCGCGACACGCATGGAGGAACGGAGGAACTCAGGCGCGAAGTCGGCCCCGTTGGGCCAAACGAGCGTGCGGAGCTCGGGATCAACACGGAATTGGCGAAAGAAGACCGGGTTTTTCAATGGCTCGAATATCGGCCCATGAATTTCATCAGCAAGATTTATCTCCCCCTCCGCACCGTCGCTGAACCGAAGCCAGATGACAAAGCCCGTAACGTGGTGTGCATCCACAAGATGGGGAACCATTCAATCACTCCAAGGGTTCAATTCGGGGGAGCGGTTGGCTAGCGCGCGCAAGCGACCATGCATCAAGCAGTTCTTGCCGATGAACAGCCGCCACTCGTGCGCATGAGCCAAGGCACGCGGCGGAAAGTTGCCATTCACTCGACCCGTTTCAACCTCCACTGTGATCTCGAAGCCGCCATAGATCGCGTGGAAATGAGCCGGACCGTGATCGCGGTAATACATCGCTATAACGATTCCGAGGAATCGACTCAGTTCCGGCATGAAACATTGTAGCCGGAGTGCCTGATAGCCGCATGACAGGACGATCTGGAACAAGGTCGACCCAAAAAGAAGGGGCCCGAAGGCCCCTCTTCAAAAACAAACGAATGCAGCGACTTATTTGAACTTGTAGTTGACGCTCCCGTAGACGAACCGGGCACGCGGGTCGTAATACGACGGGTCGAAGCCTGCCTGGAACGTGAACCCCTGGTTGGTCAGCGGCGGATTGCGGTCGAACAGGTTCTTCACGCCGAGCGTGAGCTTCAGGTTCTTGAAGCCCGAGTACGTGCCCTGCAGATCCCAGATCGAGAGCGAGCCCACCGTGCGCGGAATACTGGGGACGTCTGCCACCAATTGATCCGCGAACGCTGAGTCGGTATACGACGTCTGAAACGTCTGGGCGAGCGTCGCCGACCACGGACCCTGATCCCAGGTCGCCGACACGTAGTGCTTCCAGCGCGGAACGATGCCCGTATTGGTCACGATGACGGAGTTGAGCAGGGTGCCGACGTTGCCCTGCCACGTGCCGTCGGGGTTCTTGTTGTCGTAGCGCAGGTAGTAGGTGCCGTTCAAGTTGAACGACAACCGGCCCCAGTTCTGGATCGGGGTGCGGTAGGCGGCTTCGAGGTCCAGCCCCTGCAGACGAACCGCGGTCAGGTTGGTGTACGTCTGCGAGATGGCCGAGATCGGTCCCGCCAGGTTCGGGAAATCGGGGGTCGGCGCTCCGCGCGTCACCAGGTGACCGAACTGGGCGAGATCGGCCAGGATCGTCTGCTGCGCGATGCCGTTCTGAATCTGGTCCTTCATATTGATCTTGAAGTAGTCGATGCTGAACGATGCGCCGGTGAACGGCTCGACGACAACGCCAAGCGTCGCCTGCTCGGACTCCTCCGGCTTGAGACTCGGGTTGCCGCCGAAGATGACCGGGAACTGCGCACTGCAGTCGATGCCCTGGTTATTGGTGACGGGGCAGCGGATCGGATCATTCAGGCCCACCTGCGACACGCCAAACGTTTGCGCCGAGAAGAGCTCGTACAACGCCGGCGCCAGGAAGCCCGTCCCGTACGATCCGCGTACCAGCACCGACCTGGTGGGCTGCCAGCGCAGCGTGAACTTCGGATTGGTCGTACCGCCGAAGTCGCTGTAGTGGTCGTAGCGGACCTGCGCGTCGGCCTCGAGCGTCTTGACGATGGGGATGTTCACCTCGCCAAACGCGTCCCACCGGGTGCGCGATCCGGTAACCGGCTTGTTCTGTCCGCCGTAACCGGTGATGTAGCCGCCCTGGATCGCATCGGCCGGATTCTGGTCGAGCTGTTCCTTGCCCGCATCGCCGCCGAACGCCACGCTGAGAGCGCCCGCCGGCAGTTTCCAGATTTCGCCCGACGTCTTGGCGCCCGCGCCGTAGCTCGTCGACTTGCCCTCGAGCGTCGTGCCGTTGAAGTTGGCCGACCGCAATAGCGCGACGACATCGGGCGTGTTGGTGCCGAACAGGTTGACATTGCCGCTGTTGAGAATCGGCAGCAGAGTCCGGTAATCCTCGTAACCGCTGGTGGTAGCCTCGGTCGTCTTGCCTTGCGCATAGAAGCCCGACACGTCGACATCCCAGTCGTGCCACGTTCCCTTGACCCCGACGACCGCTTGGCCGTTTTCGTTGATGTCCCTGATGCCGCGTAAACCGTTCTCGTACGACCGATAGCGCACGTTGAGCGGCTTTCCGTCGACGCCGGCCGCCTGGGCAAGCGAATGCGGATAGAACGGGCTCGTCGGCTGCAGCGTGACCGTCGCCGGGCCGTTGTCGGGGCCGAACCCGAAAGCATTCGAAATAGGACTCGGCTGGATCACGTTATCCACCTGGTCGTGCGCATAGAGGCCCGTCACGTACGCCTGCCAGTCGCTGTTGATCTGGAAGCGTCCTTGGCCAAAGGCGTTCCACGTCTTCTGGTGGCCGAGCATCTCCACGCCATCGGCCGCCGCCGGGTCGAAACGGCAGGAGTTGAAATCCGGAAAGAACACGGACGGCGCACATTCGTTGGGCGCGGCGCTGTGGCCGTTGTGCACGACGCCTATGTGGCCGGTGGTGATGTTGCCTGGGAACGTGTTGCTCGACGTGGTGTTGTAACCGATGCTCGGGATATAGGATGTGTTCGAGAAATTGCGCTTGTTCTGGTCCAGCGGCTTCTGTTCCTGATAAGAGACCGACCCGAAGGCGTTGTAGCGGTCCTTGGCAAGGTCGCCGAAGCCGAACGATCCGCTGCCCGACCACTGGTCGGCGCCGCCGCCGCGCGTCGGCGCGCCATATTGCGCGGTCACGTCCGCACCGGTGTAGTCGCTGCGGGTGATGAAGTTGATCACCCCGCCGATGGCATCGGAGCCGTAGATGGCCGACGCGCCGTCCTTGAGAATTTCGACGCGCTCGATCGCGGCGAACGGGATGGCGGAGATGTTGACGCCCCCCTCGACACCCCCAATCGCACCGGCGAACTGGTCGAGGCGGTGGCCGTTGATCAGCACCAGCGTCCGAGCCGGCCCCAGGCCGCGCAGCGATGCGCCTTGCTGGGAGAGCGTCGTCGCGCCAATGGCTTGGGAATTCATGACCTGGCCCGCGCTGGTATTGGCCGAGATCGTTGACAGCAATTCCTGGACGTTGGTCGCGCCGGACTTGTCGATTTCGCTGCGCGTGATCACCTGCACCGGCAACGCGCCTTCGCCTTCGACGCGCTTGATGTTGGAGCCGGTCACCTCGACGCGGATGTCCGGCGCCGGCTGCCGCGTCAACGATGGCACATCCGGACTTACCGCCTGCGCGTAGGCACCGGACACCGCCATCGCAGCACCCGCGCCCATGATGCAGGCAAGCGCCGCCGCGACCTTATTGCGTTCGAAACTCATGTTGAAACCCCCGAAGGATTAGTGGTACTCAAAGGGACGAAATTTCGCCTTTCGGCACGCAGTAGCAACGTTACAACACGGCCGTTTCAGGCAGCAATCAAACTCCGGGAATCCTTGCCGGTCCGGCCGGGTTTTGTTGCAATTTAACCAATCATGCCCATTCGCCACGCCGCCCTGCCGGATTTGCAGGAAATCGTTTCGATCTACAACGCGTCGATCCCCGGTCGGATGGCCACCGCGGACCTTGCGCCGGTGACCGTCGCCGAGCGCGAACCGTGGTTTGCCGACTTCAGCCCTGGCCGCCGGCCGCTCTGGGTGTATTGCGAAGAATCGGAACCGACGCCGCTCGCGTGGCTGTCGCTGCGCTCGTTCTATGGACGTTCCGCCTACGACCAAACCGTCGAAGTGGGCATTTACACCGCGCCGCTTGCCCAGCGTCGCGGCTACGGGCGCGCGCTCCTGAACCATGCGCTCCACGAGGCGCCCTGCCTCGGCATCACGACGATTCTCGCCTTCACGTTCGGCCACAAC
>JALYSS010000244.1 GCA_030854685.1 Pseudomonadota bacterium
CATTTACGGAGCGAGTGCCGGAATCGAGCGAGTATTACGGCTCTGCCCCCATTTACGGAGCGAGTATTACGGCTCTGACTCCATTTAGGGCCGAGCGAGTATTACGGCTCTGACCCCATTTACGGACCGCGATCACCTCGACGCGGCGCCGATCGCGAGCGCGATCCACCCCGCGATGAACGCAAGGCCGCCGAGCGGCGTCGCGAGGCCGATCGACGAAGGCGCGCCGAGCGCGAGCAGGTAGAGGCTGCCGGAAAAGAGGACGATGCCGGCGATGAACAGCCACGCCGCGTAACGCAATGCCGCGGCATCCGACCCGTGCAGCATCAGCACACCGAGCAGCAGCAATCCGAGGCCGTGCCACGCGTGATACGTGACGCCGGTGTGCCACACCGCCAGCATTTCGGGTGCAACGCGCGCCTTCAACGCGTGGGCGCCGAACGCGCCGAGCGCCACGGCGGCGGCCATCAACAGCGCGGCGGCGACGATCGCAAGGCGTGGCGTCATTTTCGACTACACTAACAGGCCGAATTACCCACCCTACGATAGCACCATGACCATTGAACGCCGCAACGTCGGCAAGCGCCTTTCGGATCTCGTGATCTACGCACCGCCGCCGGGCGGGCGGCTCGTCTACCTCGCCGGGCAGGTCGCCGAGGATGCAAGTGCTGACATCGACGGCCAGACCCGCTCCGTACTGCGGCAGATCGACCGGCTGCTCGAGGAAGCGGGTACCGACAAGGCGCACATCCTGTCGGCAACGATCTACCTCGCCGACATGAGCGATTACGCCGGCATGAACGCCGTATGGGACAGGTGGGTGCCGCAGGGCGACACGCCCGCGCGCGCGACGGTGCAGGCTCGCCTCGCGAAGGCCGCGTACCGCGTCGAAATGCAGGTCGTGGCCGCGGCCGGCTGAAACGCCGATCCGATAACCACGATGCCACTTTCCTCCGCCGCGCAAGCGGTCGTCGCCGCGACGTCCAGGCGCGACGTAACCAGCTCCAACGCCGAAGCGGCGACGCTGCCGGTGACGCGCGCGCTGTTCGACGAGGTGATGGTCCCCTGCTTCGCGCCCGCGCCGTTCATTCCCGTGCGCGGCGAAGGCTCGCGCGTCTGGGACCAGGACGGCCGGATGTACATCGATTTCGCGAGCGGCGTCGCCGTCACCGCGCTCGGCCACTGCCATCCGGCGATGGTCCGCGCAATCGAGGCGCAGGCGCGCACGTTGTGGCACGTTTCGAACTGGTTCACCAACGAGCCCGCGCTGCGGCTTGCAAAACGGCTCACCGAGGCGACCTTCGCCGAGCGCGTGTTCTTCTCCAATTCCGGCGCCGAGGCCAACGAAGCCGCGCTGAAACTCGCGCGACGCTACGCGCACGACCGGTCCGGCGCGAAGCGCGCGCGCGTCGTGTCCACGCTCAATGCGTTCCATGGCCGCACGCTGTTCACCGTCACCGCCGGCGGACAGGCGAAGTATGCAACCGGCTTCGGACCCAATCCGAGCGGCTTCACGCATCTGCGCTACAACGACATCGCGGCGCTGGAAGCGGAATTCGCGGCGAACGGCGGCGAAATCTGCGCGGTGATCCTCGAGCCGATGCAGGGCGAAGGCGGCATGACGCCCGGCACGCCGGCATACCTGCAGGCTGCGCGGCGGCTTTGCAGCGAATACGGCGCGCTGTTGATCCTCGACGAGATCCAGAGCGGCATGGGCCGCACCGGCGCGCTGTTTTCGTACATGCAGAAGGGCATCATCCCCGACATCCTGACGAGCGCGAAGGGTCTGGGCGGTGGATTCCCGATCGGCGCGATGCTCACCACGGCGAGGATCGCGAGCGCCTTTTCGGTCGGCGTGCACGGCACCACGTACGGCGGCAATCCGCTCGCCTGCGCGGTCGCCGGTGCCGTGTTCGACGTCATCAACACGGCCGAAGTGCTCGACGGCGTCAAGGCACGCCATGCGCTCTTCATCGAAGGCTTGCGTGCGATCAACGGACGCCGTCGCGTCTTTCGCGACCTTCGCGGTGAAGGCGTCTGGATCGGTTGCGAGCTCGAGGAAACGTGGCGCGGCAAGGCGGCCGACGTGATGAATGCCGCGGGTCAGGCGGGATTGCTGCTCCTGATGGCGGGGCCCGACGTCGTACGCATCGCGCCCTCGCTGGTCATCTCGCTCGACGAAATCCTCGAAGGGCTGGCGCGGCTCGAGACGGCGCTCAATCGCGCACTGGCGTAAATCCGCGTCAGAGATGTATTTCCGAAGAGCGGCACGATAACTCGGATATCCCGCGTCCGGAAATACATCTCTGACCCGGATTTACACGACGCAATGTTCTTCGTCCGGCCGATCGCGCGCGATGACCTGACCGCGGTACTTGCGCTGTCCGAACGCACCGGCACCGGGCTCACCACGCTCCCGGCCAACCGCGACCGGCTGCTCCAGCGCATCGAGCGCTCGCTCGCATCGTTCGATCATGCGGCTGAGAAGGCGAACGCGTGCTACATGTTCGTGCTCGTCGAAGGCAACAATTCCGCCGAAGCGCGCGTCGTCGGCATCAGTGCGATCGAAGCGGCGGTCGGCCTGAACGAACCCTGGTACAACTATCACGTCGGCACGCTCGTCCACGCGTCGCGCGCGCTCGACGTGTACACGGTGACGCCGACGCTCTTCCTGTCGAACGACCATACCGGCCACACCGAGCTCTGCTCGCTGTTCCTCGACGAGCGCTATCGCATCGGCAAGAACGGCGCGCTGCTCGCAAAAAGCCGCTTGCTGTTCATCGCCGAATTTGCCGAGCTCTTCGCCGGCAAGGTGATCGCCGAGTTGCGCGGGCGACTTGAAGCCGATGGGTCGAGTCCGTTCTGGGAAGGCCTTGGCCGGCACTTCTTCGCGATGGAATATTCGAGGGCCGATTACCTCACCGGTACCGGACAGAAATCGTTCATCGCCGAACTGATGCCGAGGCACCCGGTGTACGCCAATCTGTTGCCGCAATCGGCGCGCGAAGCGATCGGCGTCGTGCATGCGGACACGGCGCCCGCGCGCGCGCTGCTCGAGCAGGAAGGTTTTCGCTACGAGGGCTACGTCGACATCTTCGACGCGGGACCGACCCTCGAATGCACGCGCGACAGCATCGACGCGGTGCGGCGCGCCACGGTGATGGCGTGCACGCTCGGCGAAGAGGACCCGGTGCCGGATAGCCTCACCGACGACATCCTGTGGCTTGTCTGCAACCGCAAGTTCGCGCCATTCAGGGCACTCGTCGCGGCGGCGGCGCCGCGCGTCGACCGCTTTCCGCTGCTGCCGTACGCCGCCGAGGCGCTCGGCGTTGGCGAAGGCGACAGCGTGCGCGTCGTCCCGCTTGCAGCGTCCGATCGATGAGCGTCGCCGGGCTGCCCCCAGGACGCGAATTGCTCCCCCTTTGGGGGCAGCGCAGCGGCCTCATTGGCCCACCCGGCCGCAAGCGTAGGGGTCGTGTCAGCGCCGCAAGCGCGGAGGGCATGTGAACTTCGACGGCCTGCCCGGCCCGACCCACAATTACTC
>JALYSS010000249.1 GCA_030854685.1 Pseudomonadota bacterium
GCGGCGCACGAGGCCGCGCCGCGCGCCTGCGTCGTCGTCAACGCGGGCACGGCGGTGACCATCGACGCGCTCGATGCGGAGGGCGCATTCCTGGGCGGTCTGATCCTGCCCGGCGTGCGGCTCATGCTGCGCGCGCTTGCCGACAACACGGCCGCGTTGCGAACGCCGCCGGGCGAGTTCCATGATTTTCCGACGACGACGCCGGACGCGGTGTACTCCGGCGCCGTGCAGGCCGTCTGCGGAGCGGTCGAGCAGATGAGGCAGCGACTGCGCGGTACCAACGCGGAAATCACCTGCTACCTTTCCGGGGGCGGCGCGCAGGACATTGCGCCGCAGTTGGCCGCGCCGGTCGAGGTCGTGGATAATCTCGTGCTCGAAGGCGTGCTCGTGCTCGCCTTGTTGTCGCGCGCCGACTGACGACGGCGATGCGCGCCGCGGTAATCATCCTGATCCTCGTCAACGTCGCGCTGTTCGGCTACGCGCGCCTCGATCGCGCCGCGCAGAGCGAGGCCGGACGGCTGCAGCAGCAGGTGCAGCCGGATCGCATCACGCTCATGTCGGCGCAGCAGGTTGCAGCCCTCGGCCCGGCGAAGGTCGCGGCACTCGCCGACGTTTGCGTCGAATGGGGTCCGTTTGCCGACGCCGATCACGCGCGCGCGCAGGCTGATCTCGAGCCGCTCGCACTCGGCCGACTCGTATCTCAGCGGCAGGTGGCGGCGGACGGCATGTACTGGGTCAATCTCGGCGCGATGCCGACCCGCGCGGCCGCCGATCGGCGTGCCGCCGAATTGCGCGCGCAGGCGATCGCCGATCTTTCCGTCGTCGACTTCGGCCACGGCCAGTTCACCGTCTCGCTCGGAGTCTTTCGCACCGAAGCGGCAGCCACCTCGCGCGCCGAAACGCTGACCGCGCGCGGCGTCCTCGCCACGCACGTCGAACCGCGGCCACAGGGGTCGATGCAATCGGTGATCGTCGTGCGTGATCCGCCGCAGCCTGCCGTCGCGAGGTTGAAGGAATTGCAGGGCCAGTACGCCGGCACCGATCTGAAAGTCGGCCCTTGCTCGCCGACTTCGTGATCCGCGATGTGCGGGACGCGCCCGATATCAACGCTGCGCGGCGTCTGTTCGAAGCCTACGCGGCGTCGCTCGACGTCGATCTCTGTTTCCAGAATTTTGCGCAGGAGCTGGCAGAACTCCCCGGCGATTACGCGGCGCCCCGCGGTTGCCTGCTGATCGCGGAGCGAGCCGATTTGCCGATCGGCTGCGTCGCCCTGCGCCCGTTATCGATCGGAGTGGGCCCGCGGACCGGCGAGGTCAAACGCTTGTTCGTGCAGTCGCATGCGCGCGGCGCGGGCCAGGGCCGCGCGCTTGCGTTGGCTGTGATCGAACGCGCGCGCTCGAACGGCTACGACGAGCTCAAGCTCGACACGCTGTCGACGATGAGCGAGGCGCGGGCGCTTTACGCGTCGCTGGGATTTCGCGAATGTGCGCCCTACTACCACAATCCGCTACCCGGTACGGTTTATATGGCGCTGGCGCTGTCGCGATAAGCAGGGCCGGACTCGACTTTCATCGAGGTCCGGGTCGGGACCGGATGCTAGACTTCGCAGTCCAGAACGCGCAACGTCGAGCCATCCGAACTTCGATGCAGCCAGATCATACCGAACAACTGACGCAACTGCTCCGTGCGCGCATTCTGATCCTCGATGGCGCAATGGGGACGATGATCCAGCAGTGCCGGTTGACCGAGCACGATTTTCGCGGTCCGTTCCACGATCATTCGCACGACCTCGCCGGCGACAACGACATCCTTTCGCTCACGCGTCCGGAAACGGTGCGATCGATCCACGACGCCTATTTCGAGGCCGGCGCCGACATCATCGAAACGAACACGTTCAGCGCCACGCGCATCGCGCAGGCCGACTACCGGATGCAGGACCAGGCGCGCGCGATCAATACGGCCGCCGCGACGATCGCGCGGGAATCCGCCGATCGCTGGACGGCCAGGACACCGGATCGCCCGCGCTTCGTCGCCGGTGCGCTCGGCCCCACCAATCGCACGGCATCGATCTCGCCGGACGTCAACGATCCCGGCGCGCGCAACGTCGCGTACGACGAACTCGTTGCCGCGTATTCGGACGCCGCGGACGGATTGATCGACGGCGGCGCGGACCTGCTGCTCGTCGAGACGGTGTTCGACACGCTGAATGCCAAGGCCGCGCTGTTCGCCATCGAGGACGCGTTCGACCGGCGCGGCGCGCGATTGCCGATCATCGTTTCCGGCACGATCACCGATGCTTCGGGACGCACGCTGTCCGGCCAGACGCCCGAAGCGTTCTGGAACTCGGTGCGGCATGTGCGGCCGCTCGCCGTCGGGCTGAACTGCGCGCTCGGTGCGGCGTTGATGCGCCCGTACATCGAGGAGCTTTCACGCGTTGCCGACGTGTTCGTATCGTGCTACCCGAACGCGGGACTGCCCAATCCGATGTCCGACAGCGGTTACGACGAAACGCCTGCGGAAACGTCGCGAATGATCGCCGACTTCGCGCGGAGCGGCTTCGTGAACATCGTCGGCGGCTGCTGCGGCACGACGCCTGCGCACATCCGCGCGATCGCAGATGCCGTGAAGGACATTCGCCCGCGCAAGCTGCCCTCCGAAGTGGAGCTCGCGGTTGCCTGACCCACAGTTTTCCTCCCTCTCCCGCGCCACGGGAGAGGGTCGGGGTGAGGGGCGCGTCCTGCGGCTGGCCGGCCTCGAGCCGCTCAACATCGACGAGCAGTCGCTCTTCGTCAACGTCGGCGAGCGCACCAATGTGACGGGCTCGCGCGCATTCGCGAAGCTGATCCTCGCCGGCGACTACACCGCCGCCGTCGAAGTCGCTCGCCAGCAGGTGCAGAACGGTGCGCAGGTGATCGACGTCAACATGGACGAGGCGATGCTCGATTCGAAAGCGGCGATGGTCCGCTTCCTGAATCTGATCGCAACCGAGCCGGACATCGCGCGCGTGCCGGTCATGATCGATTCGTCGAAGTGGGCGGTGATCGAGGCGGGCCTCAAGTGCGTGCAGGGCAAAGCCGTCGTCAATTCGATCTCGATGAAGGAGGGCGAGGCCGAATTCCTGCGCCAGGCGAAACTCGTGCGGCGCTACGGTGCGGCGGCGATCGTCATGGCCTTCGACGAGCGCGGGCAGGCCGACACGTACGAGCGCAGGATCGAGATCGCGCGCCGGGCGTACAACCTCCTCGTCGATCGGATCGGGTTTCCACCCGAGGACGTCATCATTGATCCGAACGTCTTCCCGATCGCGACCGGCATCGACGAGCACTCGGGTTACGCCGTCGATTTCATCCGTGCGACCGCGTGGATTCGCGAGCATCTGCCGCATGCGAAAGTGTCGGGCGGCGTGTCGAACGTGAGCTTCAGCTTTCGCGGCAACGATGCGGTGCGCGAGGCGATTCACACGGTATTCCTCTATCACGCGATTCGCGCGGGACTCACGATGGGCATCGTCAACGCGGGCCAGCTCGGCGTCTACGACCAGCTCGATCCGGCGCTCCGCACGCTCGTCGAGGACGTCGTGCTCAATCGTGCGGCGGCCGGCGGTGGCAATCCGACCGAGAAACTGGTCACGTTCGCCGAGTCGTACAAGGTGCGGGGCAGGAAACCCGAAGAGGATCTGTCGTGGCGCAACGCGAGCGTTGAATCACGCCTGTCGCATGCGCTGGTCAAGGGCATCACGACGTTCGTCGTCCAGGACACAGAGGAGGCGCGCCTCGCGGTTGCGCAGCGCGGCGGTCGTCCTATCGAAGTGATCGAGGGCCCGCTGATGGACGGAATGAACGTCGTCGGAGACCTCTTCGGCGCCGGCAAGATGTTCCTCCCGCAGGTCGTCAAGAGTGCGCGCGTGATGAAGCAGGCAGTCGCGCATCTGATCCCGTTCATCGAAGCCGAAAAAGTGGCGTCGGGGGTCGGAGCGCGGGCGAAGGGTCGCATCGTGATGGCGACGGTCAAGGGCGACGTCCATGATATCGGCAAGAACATCGTTGGCGTGGTGCTCCAGTGCAACAACTTCGAGGTGATCGATCTCGGGGTCATGGTGCCCGCGCAAAAGATCCTTGCGGCGGCGCGCGCAAACAACGTCGATGCGATCGGACTGTCGGGGCTGATCACGCCATCGCTCGAGGAAATGGCGCACGTCGCGGGCGAGATGCAGCGCGAGGACTTTCACCTGCCGCTGCTGATCGGCGGTGCGACGACGTCCCGCTTGCACACGGCGGTCAAGATCGCGCCGCACTACACCAACGGACCGACCGTCTACGTCCCCGACGCGTCGCGCGCGGTCGGCGTCGTCACGAGCCTCTTATCCGACGAGCATCGTGACGCTTATGTCGCGCAGGTCGCCGAGGATTACGTCAAGATTCGCGCGCAACACGCAAGCAAGCGCGGACCGAAGCTGATATCGCTCGCCGCGGCGCGCGCCAATGCATTCGCAGCCGACTGGTCGAGCTATGCGCCATTGGTGCCGACGTTCATCGGCCGGCGCGTGTTTCGCCATGTCGACCTCGCCGACATCGCGCGCTTCATCGATTGGGGCCCGTTCTTCCAGGCGTGGGAGTTGAGCGGGCCGTTCCCCGCGATCCTCGATGATCCGGTCGTCGGCGAAGCCGCGCGCAACCTGCTCGCCGAGGGCCGGGCAATGCTCGCACAAATGATCGAGGGGCGCTGGATCGCGGCCGATGGTGTCGCCGGTTTGTGGCCGGCATCCGCGGTTGGCGACGACGTCGTGCTGTGGACCGACGAAACCCGCGCGACGCCTGTCCTCACGTGGCGCAACCTCCGCCAGCAGAACGAGCGGCCCGCCGGCAAGCCAAATTATTGCCTCGCCGATTTCGTAGCACCCGCCGTGACGGGGTTACGTGACTACGTTGGCGCGTTCGCCGTCACGACGGGCGGCGCGGTCGAAGAGCGGGTCACGGCGTACAAGATTGACAACGACGATTATTCGGCGCTGATGCTGAAGTCGCTCTCGGATCGTCTGGCCGAGGCGTTCGCAGAATGGTTGCATCGGAAGGTGCGCACCGAGTTGTGGGGCTATGCGCGCGACGAGGCGCTCGACAACGCCGCGCTGATTCGCGAGGAATATCGCGGCATTCGTCCGGCGCCGGGCTACCCCGCATGTCCCGACCATGCGGTGAAGGCCGAGATCTTCGCAGCACTCGGTGCGGCGGATGCTGGCATGGAAATCACCGAAAACTTTGCGATGCTGCCCGCCGCCTCGGTGTCGGGGTTCTACCTCGCGCATCCCGATGCGCGCTACTTCGCGGTGGGCAAGATCGCGGAGGATCAGCTCGCGGATTTCGCCGCGCGAACCGGACTCGACATCGCCGCGGCACGCCGGCGGCTGGCGCCCAATCTGTAAATGGGGTCAGAGCCGTAATACTTCGCCGGCGCGCTTTCGGACTT
>JALYSS010000284.1 GCA_030854685.1 Pseudomonadota bacterium
GCTATCGGTAAGCCATGCGTCGCGTCGCCGGACGGTGATCGTCAACGTATCGGCGTCGCTTGCGCGCGCGATTCCCCTCGTGTTGTCGCGCGTGCGTCACGCGTTCGATCTCGCCTGCGATCCGGCGCCGATCGTCGAGACGCTCGGCGCATTGGGGGCAGCGCGGCCGGGATTGCGGGTGCCGGGTACCTGCGACGGATTCGAGCTTGCTGTCCGCGCCGTGATCGGCCAGCAGGTAAGTGTCGCGGGCGCAAGGACGCTGCTCGGCCGATTGACCATGGCGTTCGGCACGCCGCTCCATGACGAATTTCCGCGCGGGCTTTCACGGTTGTTCCCGTCCGCTGCAGGGCTCGCGGTGCGCACGGCAGACGAATTGCGTACAGTGGGCTTGACGGTGGCGCGCGCGCGCACCCTCGTTGACCTTGCGCAGGCGGTCGCTCGGGGGGGGATCGTGCTTTACCCCGGTGCGGATGTCGAAGGCACGCGCAAGGCACTCGAAGCGATTCGCGGCATCGGCCCGTGGACGTCCGCGTACATCGCGATGCGCGCCCTCGGCTGGCCGGACGCGTTTCCTGATAATGACCTGGGTGTTCTGCGGGCGATGGGCGAGACGCGCGCCGCAGGTGCGCGCCTTCGCAGCCAAGCATGGCGACCCTGGCGCGCTTACGCGGTGATGCACTTATGGCATCACCCGACACCCATCCGCTGACGACGGGACTTTCGAGCGGTTCATCATGGAGAGAGCAGCAATGAAATCGACGTTATCGACTTGTCGCATGGAAAGCCCGCTCGGCGAGATTCTTCTCGTCGCCGATCAGGAGCGCGATGCGCTCTGCGGTCTGTATCTCGATCGCCAGAAATATTTTCCGGACGACACCGGCCGATGGTGCGAGGCGCCAAACCTTCCGGTGCTGCGGAACGCGGTCGTTCAACTGCGCGAATACTTTGCCGGCGCGCGCGCGCGCTTCGACATCGCGCTCGCGCCTGCTGGAACGCCGTTCCAGCGCGACGTGTGGTCCGCGATCAACACGGTGCCGTTCGGCGAGACGATCACTTATGCGGAACTCGCACGCCGGTGCGGCCGGCCATCCGCGGCGCGTGCGGCGGGTGCTGCGACCGGACGCAACCCGATCACCATCATGATTCCGTGCCACCGCATCATGGGCAGCGGGGGTACGCTGACCGGTTATGCCGGCGGCGTCGAGCGCAAGCGCGCGCTGCTCGAGCTCGAGTCGCGGCAAGTGCCGCAGATGTTCCTCGAGGTCGCATAGCAATCCCGCGCCCGCGAGGCACCCAATGGGTGCAATCGGGAGCGAAACGATTTGGCGCGCACCACCTTGTCCGGTGGGCATTGCAGGCGAATAATCGGCGCGTGTCAGGTGTTTGCCTGCGAGCGGGGGAATAATGATCATTCTGAACGTGAACGGTGCGACGCGCGAGATTGACGTCGAGCCCGAGATGCCGCTCCTGTGGGTGTTGCGCGATGAACTCCGTCTGAACGGTACCAAGTTCGGTTGCGGCGCCGGACTGTGTGGCGCATGCACGGTGCACGTCAACGGACGCGCCATGCGTTCCTGCTCGGTGCCGGTGTCGACCGTCGCCGGCAAGGCGATTACGACGATCGAGGGCCTGTCTTCCGGTGGAACGCTGCATCCGGTGCAGCAGGCATGGCTCGACGGGCAGGTGCCGCAATGCGGCTACTGCCAGCCCGGGATGATGATGGCCGTCGCGGCGCTCCTCAGGGAAAAGCCGCATCCCACCGATTCGGACATCGATATCGCGATCACGAACATCTGCCGCTGCAGCACCTACGCGCGGGTGCGGCCCGCGATCCACGCGGCCGCGAAGACGCTGTTGGCGAAAGCGTGAAGGAGCCGGTCATGAATGCGTTCAATCGGTCGCGTCGGGCGTTTCTGCAGGTCTCGGCCGCGGCCGGCGGTGCGTTGTGTCTCGAACTCGTCGCGCCGACGCTGGCGCTCGGGCATGCGCGCGGCGCAGGCGCGGAAGTCAATGCCTGGGTGGTGGTCAAGCCCGACGACACCGTGATGATCCGCATTGCGCGCTCGGAGATGGGCCAAGGCAGCTCGACCGGTCTGCCGATGCTCGTCGCCGAAGAGTTGCAATGCGACTGGTCGAAAGTGGCGATCGAGTTCGTGACGGTCACCGAGAACCTGCGTCGCAATCGCGCATGGGGAAACATGTCGACCGGGGGCAGCCGTTCGATTCGCGAATCACAGGAATACCTGCGCAAGGCGGGCGCCACGGCACGCGAAATGCTCGTCGCGGCGGCATCCGGGGAATGGGGAGTGTCCGCCAGCGAATGCCGCGTTGCGAACGGCATCATCACGCATCCGGCATCGGGCCGGCGCACAACGTTCGGCGCCGTCGCGTCGGCCGCAGCGAAGCTCGATGTGCCGAAGGACGTGAAGCTCAAGGATCCGAAGGACTGGACGCTGATCGGCAAAGCGAAGGTTGCACGCTTCGACTTGCCCGACAAGATCCGCGGCAAGCCCGTCTACGGCATCGACGTGGAGCTGCCCGGCATGCTGTACGCGTCGCTCGCGCAATGTCCGGTGTTCGGCGGGTCGCTGAAAAGCGTCGACCGGTCGGAAGCCCAGAAGCTGCGCGGTGTGAAGCGGATCATCGAGCTGCCCGACGCGGTGGCCGTCGTGGCCGACAACTGGTGGCGCGCCAACCAGGCGCTGAAGGCATTGAAGATCGAGTGGGACGATGGCGGCAAGGGCCGCGAATCGAGCGACACGATCCTGCAATTCCTGAAAGCTGGCCAGGCACAGGCCGATGTCCCGTCCGCGCGCAAGAGCGGCGACGTGGCAGCCGCGTTTTCGCGAGCCGCGCAGACGATCGAGGCCGAATACTTCACGCCGTACCTGAACCACGCCACGCTTGAGCCCCAGAACTGCACGGCATGGTTCCACGACGAAGGCGGGACGGCGCACCTCGACGTCTGGGCGCCGACGCAAAGCGGTGAAGCGTCCGCGGCGGCGGCATCCGAGGCCGGCGGTGTCCCGCTTCCGAATGTCGACCTGACGAAGACGCAACTCGGCGGCGGCTTCGGACGTCGCGGTGCATCGCAGGACTTCGTCAAGTATGCGGTCGCGGTGGCGAAGGAGGTGCCCGGAACGCCGGTGAAAACGCTCTGGTCGCGTGAAGAGGACATGCAGCACGACGCCTATCGTCCGATCAGCCTCACGCGCATGAAGGCGAGTCTCGACGCGTCGGGCCGGATGACGGGCTGGTATACGAAGATCGCGTGCTCCTCGATCACCGGGCAGATGGCGCCGCAGCGCATCCGGAACGGGCTCGACACGCAGGCGTGCGGCAGCTTCGCCGATTCGCCCTATACGGTGCCGAACCAGCAAGTGGACTACGCGATGCGCAACACGCACGTGCCGGTCGGTTTCTGGCGCTCGGTGTACCACTCGCAGAATCCGTTCTTCCGCGAGTGCTTTCTCGACGAAGTCGCGCATGCTGCGGGCAAGGATCCGTACGAGTTCCGCCGCACGCTGCTGCAGGGCGAGCGCGCGAAACGCGACCTCTCGATTCTCGATACGGTCGCGAAGGCGGCTGGATGGGGCAGGACGTTGCCTGCCGGCGTGCATCGCGGCATCGCCGTCGCGGACGCGTACGGCAGCTACACCGCCGGCGTCGTCGAGGTTGCGGTCGACTCGAAAAACCGCATCGCGCTGAAACGCGTCGTGATCGGCGTCGATCCCGGCTACGTCGTCGACGTCGACGCCGCGAAGGCGCAGATCGAGGGCGGCATCATCTTCGCGCTATCCGCGATCGTTTACGGCGAAATCACGCTCGCCGACGGGCGCGTGACGCAGCGCAATTTCAACGACTATCGGATGCTGTTCCTGCGCGATGCGCCGGTGATCGAAGCGGTGCTCGCACCGACGGGCGGCTTCTGGGGCGGCATGGGCGAGCCGCCGATGGCGAGTGTCGCGCCAGCGCTCGTGAACGCGCTCGCGGCGGCGACCGGCAAGCGCGTTCGCGCACTGCCGCTCGTCAATGCCGGATATTCGCTGGCGACATCAGCGTAACCCGCGTTGATCGCCACGCGTTTTCGGCGTGCGGCCGCGATCATGGAACCGCTTGCCGCTCACCAAGGTTGCGCGCGGCTTCGAAGTTCGGCCGGTATTGGCCGGTGCGGCTTGACGATGCGAACCGGTGTCGTCTGCGCGGGCGGCTGCGGCCGATAGAGCGCGTAAAGCTGTTGCACCACTCTCACGTAATCACGCGTTTCGGTGAACGGCGGCACGCGGTTGTTGTGCGTCGCGACGGTTCCCTCGCCGGCGTTGTAAGCGGCCAATGCGAGCGTCAGATCGTCCTCGAAGTGCGCGAGCAGGTCGCGCAGATAGCGCGTGCCGATGCGCACGTTGATGGCCGGATCGAGCAGCTTGTCCGCGATCGTCCGGCGCGCATCTCCGATAACGCCATAGCGCTCTCCGGTCGCCGGCAACACCTGCATCAATCCGACGGCGCCCTTGCCTGAGATCGCGCGCGGATCAAATGCGGATTCGACAGCGACCACCGCCTTTACCAGCGCCGGGTCGAGCCCGTTGACGCGGGCATTCTTGTCGATCACGGACGCGAAGCGCTGCGCAAGGGCGGGATCGGTCGCGCGCTCGTAAAGCCGGGTTCCCGCGAGCGCATCGATCGCCCGCTCGCGCGCCGTCGCGGGGCCGTTCGGCACGTCGAGCGTCGTTTCACCCTTGAAGAAAAGCTGGTAGCGGGAGTCGACCTGCCGATTGGCGATGTGCGAGTGCTCCTGCTCGTCGACGTATGCCCACAAATCCGCGAATGTCGCTGCCGCGTACAGCAGGGCCGACAAAGCGATCAGCCAACGTAACGCGGGCATGGGCGATGCAGGGGCAAGGGCAAGGACGCTCTCCGAAACGCTACCGGCGCGGGTTCGACACGAAGCCGGCCCGCAAGTGCCGCCGTCGCGCGGTCAGCGTCGGCAGCTAACCGCGTATCCGCGTCCGGCGTTCCGCTTGCGTGGGCTGACGGGCTCGCCCGCACGGTACTGCGTTCACAGCCATCGCCGTACGCGAGCGCGGTACTCGACGTATGCGCTGCCGAACCGTTGTTCCAGCATCGGCTCTTCGAGGACGATGAAGCGCGTCGTGATCAGCCAGACGAATACCGGAATTACGATAAACGGCGTCAGCGATTCGAGCACCAGGCCGATGCCGAGCAGGATGATCGACAACCCAAGGTACATCGGATTGCGCGTGAACCGGTAGGGCCCGTCGACGACCAGCGCAGAGGACTCCGCGAACGGCTTGACGGCGGTTCCATGGAGACGAAAGCGTTGTGCACCTGCGATGGCAGACGCCAGTCCCGCGACGATGAGCACCACTCCCGCCAAACGGGCGGGCGCCCGGTGCCAGCGGACCATGGGCAGCACGAAATCGAGCGCGACCATTACGATAATGGCCGCCAGAAAGTAAACCGGCGGAAGGATCCGGCGTTTTTGCATGGTCGCTATTGGGTGGCCCGGAAGGTTGCCCTGCACGCCCT
>JALYSS010000289.1 GCA_030854685.1 Pseudomonadota bacterium
GGCGCAGGCCACGCACGGATCGGCTCCCGACATTGCCGGACTTGGCATCGCAAATCCGTATGCAATGATCATGTCGGGGAAGATGTTGTTCGAGTGGCTCGCGGTGAAGTTCAGCGAATCGCGGGCCGCGGCCGCAGCCGCGCTTATTACGCACGCCATGGATCGGGTGATCGCCGAATCCCGATATCTGACCCGCGATCTCGGGGGCGATGCGAGCACGCAGCAGATGGGCGACGCGGTCGCCGCGGCACTGTAGCGATCATGCAACCACGGAAAGAGATGCCTCATGAATAGCCTGACGAAGTCGATCGCGCGTTGGAACCGGGGGCGCAGCGTGTATCGGCAGCGCGCAGCCGGCGTCGCAGCGATCTTCTGCATGACGTGTTCTTCGACGTTCGCCGCCGACGCCAAAATAACGCTTCGCCTGGCCGACTCGGTGCCCGCGACCCACCCCATCAGCGTCAACGGCACCAAGTTCTGGATGGACGAGGTGAAGCGCCTGACCCACGGACAAGTGGACTTTCAGTGGTATCCCGCCGAACAGTTGGGCAAGGCAAAGAACCTGCTCGCACTCACACAGGCAGGTACCGCGGATGTCGGCCGAATCGGCGCGTCGTATACGCCGGAAAAGCTTCCTCTGACCGCGGTCGAAGAACTACCCGGCATGATCGGCTCGTCCTGCGAAGGCAGCCAGGCGCTCTGGAACCTCACAAAGGCGTCGGGCAACGGCATCCTCGAAGAGAAGGAATACGCGCCGCTGCATCTCAAGGTTGTCTTCGCCTTCAGCAATGCTCCTTATGAAGTGCAAACAACGAAAATCCGGCAGGTCAAGACGCCGAACGACATGAAGGGGCTGAAGCTCAAAACGCTGGGCGGTGCATCGGACGACACTGCACAGCGGGTCGGCGCGATCCCCGTGCAGATGGCCGTCGCCGATCTCTTTCTGTCTCTGCAGCGGGGGACGGTCGACGGACGCTTCGGGGCGTTCGGCAGCGTCAAGGCCAACAGCACCGAGGATGTTCTGAAGTACAGCACGCTGGGCGTTCAGGTGGGCAGCTTCGCGGTGATCGGTGTCATCAGCGACAAGGTGTGGGACAAGCTTCCACAGGATGTGCGCGACGCAATGCTCACCGCGGGCGACGAGACGTGGAAAAATTTCTGTACGCGGGAGGACGCCGCGTCAGGGCAGATCCGCAAGGAGCTGGAGCAAAAATATGCGTGGATCGTTCATGACCTGACGCCACCCGAGCGCGAGGAATGGCGCACGGCGTTAGCGCCAGTCCAGCAGAAGTGGGCACGGGATCTCGACAAAAGCGGTAAGCCCGGTAGCGCAGTGCTCGACGCGTTTCACCAGGAGATAGAGCACATTCGCGCAGCGCGATAGGTTCCTGCCGTGAACGCGGTCGACCAGTCACGCGCAGCGCCGTTATCCCGGCTCGCGCGCTCCGTTACGGCAATCGAGAACCTGGCGATGTTCGTGGTGTCCGTCGCATTGTTCGCGACGATGATCATCACGGTCATCGACGTAATCATGCGTTACGCATTCAATGCCCCGCTTGCGTGGGCATACGACATCATCGGCCAATATCTGCTCGTGGCCGCGTTCTTCCTCGCACTGTCGTATACGCTGCGGGAGGACGGTCACATGAACGTCGACATCGTTCCGCTCGCACTCAAATCGGAGCGCACGCGCGTCGTGCTGCGCATGATCGGGGACATGCTCTCGATCGTCTTTTTCGTGACGCTCCTGATCGCGAGCGCCGGCAACGCCTGGAGTATCTGGGCGGACGGCGAGGTATTGACCGGCGTCATTCCCGTTCCGTTATGGATCTCCCGCGCATTCGTGACGGCCGGTACCGCGATCCTCGTGCTGCGACTGCTGCTGCGCGTGGCTGCCGATGTCATCGTGCTGATGCCTCGTGAAGTAAGTCCGGTCGAAATTCGCTGATGCGCCGTCAGGGAGACGGACCGTCGCCGGTTTGGTGTGCGCGATGCCTGCGTTAGCCACCGCGATTACTGTCCTGTTGGTGCTCCTGCTGGCAATCGGGATGCCCATCGCCTTCGCGATTGCAGTCGCCGGTACGGTGGGCGTTTATCTCATCGGCGGCCTCGACATGGTGCTGTCGTTTCTCACGACGGTGCCGTTTTCGGGCGCCGCGAATTACGAGCTGATGACCATCCCGATGTTCGTGCTGATGGCCGAGTTCGTGATCGTCAGCGGCGTCGCCGATGATCTTTTCGACACCGTCAACGCGTGGGTGCAGAAGTATCGTGGCGGCCTCGGAATATCGACGATCCTCACGGGAGCAGCCTTCGGCGCCATCTGCGGGTCCAGCGCCGCATCTGCCGCAACACTTTCGGCAACCGCGTTGCCGCAAATGGTCAGGCACGGCTATGACCGGCGCGCCGCAAGCGGTCTGACGGCAATCGTCGGGACGCTCGCGGTGATGATTCCGCCCAGCAATGGGCTCGTCATCTACGGGATACTGAGCGAGGTCAACATCGGGAAGCTGCTCGTCGCGGGCCTCTTTCCCGGGCTTTTGGGCGCTGCCGTGCTGATTCTCGCGCTGCGTTTCCTGCTCTGGAGGAACCCGAATCTCATCAAAGTCGTGCCGCAGGAGGTCGAGGGAGCGGGCGATCGGGTGCGGATGCTCGTCAACATCGCACCGATGCTCGTACTTTTCGCATTGGTGACGGGGGTCCTCTACCTCGGCGTGGCGACACCGACCGAGGCGTCTGCCCTCGGCGCGTTTGGTGCGCTCGTCCTCGCATTGGCCAAGCGACGCCTGTCGCTGGCCGCGTTTTACCGCGCGCTCAGGAACACGGCGCGCACGAGCGCGATGATAACCATGATCATCATCGGCGCGCTTCTGTTCGGATATTTCCTGACCCTTACTCAGACGACGCAGTCGATCGTGCATCACATCGGCGGTCTGCCGGTGCCGCGAGGGGTGATCCTGGCACTCGTTATCCTCATCTATCTGGTGCTCGGCTGTTTCCTGGATCAGGTTGCGATTCTGGTGCTGACGGTTCCAATCACGCTGCCGATCATCGTCGGGCTCGGCTACGATCCGCTGTGGTTCGGCATTATCGTAACGCTGACCTCGGAGATCGGGCTGGTCACGCCTCCCGTCGGATTGAACGTGTTCATCGTCGCTCGCTACACCGAGACACCGTTGCAGGACGTATTCGCCGGGGTCGCACCCTACGTGGTGGCGATGCTCCTGCTGTTGATCGCGTTGGCGGCGTTTCCGCAGTTGGTGCTGTGGGTGCCGTCGACGATTCCGAACTGAAGGGACGATGTGCGCATGTCGAACGAGGAAATGTTGGCGGAATACCGGGCGCGACGTGATGCGGCGCTCGCAATGGGGGGGCCGGACAAGCTCGCGCGCCGGCGTGCCGAGGGTCATCTCAACGCACGCGAACGACTCGACGCTTTGCTCGACGAAGGCTCATTTCTCGAGTCCGGCATGTTCGCCGCCGGCATTCGTCCCGAGGTTCGTGATCGGACGCCGGCCGACGGCAAGGTCGCCGGTTTCGGACGCATCGACGGGCGACCGGTCGCGGTGGTATCGAACGACTTTACGGTGCTGGGTGCATCGAGCAGCGCGATCAATGGAAAGAAGATCAAGCACGTCAAGGACGCGGCTACGCGCCGGGGCATGCCATTGGTGTTTCTTGGCGAGTCCACCGGCGCCCGCATGCCTGACCGCATGGGGGCGGCAGGGCGCGCGATGCTCGGTCAGGATCCGAGCGAATACCAGCGCCTGCGACAAACCCCCTGGGTGTCGGCGCTTCTCGGAAGCTGCTATGGGTCGACGACGTGGTATGCGGCCATGTCCGATTTCGTCGTGATGCGCAAGGGCGCGACAATGGCCGTGGCGAGCAGCCGGGTTACCGCGATGGCAATCAAACAGCCCGTCGATCCCGAAGAGCTGGGCGGGTGGAAGCTGCATACGGGCGTCACGGGTCTCGTCGACCTGGCCGTCGATACGGACGAGGAGGCCCTTGCCGCGATCCGACGATTCCTGAGCTATCTACCGAGCCACCACGGCGTCGCAGCGCCGGCGTGCGCGGTGCCCGATGGGTTTGACGAGCGGCCCGCGAGGCTACTGGAGATATTGCCCGAGTCGCGCAGCCAGGTTTACGACGTGCGACGCATCGTCGAGCTCATCGTCGATCAGGGCAGCCTGTTCGAATTGAAGGCGCGCTTCGGCAAGTCGATCGTGACCGGACTCGCGCGCCTGGGTGGCCGAACGATCGGCATCATCGCCAACAATCCCTTGTTCAGAGGTGGGGCCATCGATGTCGACGCGTGTCGCAAGGCGACCGGCTTTCTAGTCCTGTGCGACAGCTTCAACGTGCCGGTGATTCTGCTGGTCGACCAGCCCGGTTTTCTGATCGGGCTGGAAGGGGAGAAACGCGCCGCGCCGGGTCGGATCATCAACTGGATGAACGCGCTATCGCAGGTGAGCGTGCCGAAGGTCTCGGTCATTCTGCGAAAGAGTTACGGGCAGGCATACCTCAACATGGGCGGCGGCCGCAATTCGGATGAAGTCGCCTGCTGGCCCACGGCCGATCTCGGATTCATGGATCCGAGCGTTGGCGTCAACGTTCTGTACGGCGTGACGCGCGACGAGGACCCCGAGCGTTTCGACCGGCTGCATGCCGACCTGGCGCGCGACACCAGTTGCTGGGCTTTGGCCGCGTTGTACGAGGCGCAAGCGGTCATCGATCCGCGCGATACGCGCACTTTCCTCGAAACCACTTTGGCGATGCTCGGTACTCGCGAAAATGGCGGGATCGGGGAGCATCGTCTGCGCAACTGGCCCACGAGCTACTGAACGCTGGTTGCACACCACCACACTGGCCGAGGACTTCGGCGTCGCCGAATGCGCTGAAGCCGATAAAGCGATGGACGTTCATGGCGAGACTCCTGGAATCCACGTTGTGAGCAGGAAAGCCTTGTTTCGCCCCCCGTCGGGCTAACGTTCGCAACGCTATGCGTGCAAGCGTTTCCGATTCGACAAAAGGATGGGGCTCTCCTCATCGCCGGCGCCGTGCCAGAATGAGGGCAGCTTCGAACGTGCACACCCATGGATTGCCGACAGGTTCGCCATCCTGCCCGGATCGGGATTCCGAGCCGCCGCAGCGCCGACCCAACTACCGGACGAGCGCGTTCAGCACACCGGCAATCGAAAAGAGCGCGCGCGGATCGGCGGTCTCGAGCAGCAGCGATCGCAACTGCTCCGCGACGTACTTTCCAGCGTTGCCGCGCCACGCCAGGAAATCGGACAACGCCGGACGGGCAAGCCACTCCTGCGCCAAGCGATACGCGCGAAATCGTTCGTTGAATCGAGCGCGAATCGTCGACGCGTATGCGCGCGCAACGGCTTCACGCGATGTGCGCGCATCGCCCGCGCCGCCCGACAGCATTTCTCCGGCGATCATGCCGCTTTCGATCGCCTTGCCTATGCCCTCGCCGGTAAATGAATACGTCAGACCGGCGGCTTCGCCAATCACGAGCAAACCTGCGCGGGACAGCGCGGAGCCGGTGAGTCCCGTTCGTAGCGGAGCGCCGCGCAGGTCGGAAAGCTGCTGGGACGTCGACATGATTTCCCGAGCCGGCGCGAAGTTCGCGAGGAATCGTGCGAGCAGCTCTCTCGGATTGGTGGTCGGGGCCTGGCGATCCGAGTCGGTAAAGTAGCCGACGCCGATGTTGAAGATGTCGCCGGGACCCGGAAAGATCCAGCCATAGCCCGGACAGATGTGACGGTCGATCGAAATGGAAAAGTGGCGCGTCGCTTCGGCGACATGCTGCGGCACGCGGACGTAGATCCGCGCGGCAATCGCGCTCGCACTTCGCCTTCGCGACACCGAGAACACGTCGAGTGGCCGAATTGCTGCGCCGGTCGCGAGCAGCGTGAAATTCGCGTTGACGCAGAGATCGTCGCCACCCTCCCGGTGCGAGAATCGAGCGCCGACGACGCTTCCTTCGTGCTCGAGCGCCTGCGTGACGTCATATGCCGCGATGAACGTGGCGCCGGACGCGACCGCGGCTTCGCGCATCAAATCGTCGAGGCGCTTGCGTGGCAGGCAGCCGACGCCGACGTCGGCCGAAACGTGCTTGCCATTGGGCGCGTAGACGCGAACGGCCGACGATTGGCGGCTCTCGCTCAGAACGCTATTCTTGAGGCCCAGACGTTCGAGAGCGCTCAACGCATCCGGAATCATCGCGTCGCCGCAGACCTTGTCCCGCGGAAACGCGCAGCGATCGACCAGCAGCACGTCGCGACCCTGCGCGGACAGGACGCGTGCCGCTGCCGTGCCGGCTGGGCCGGCGCCGATGATCAATATCTGCGTCGCGATATGCCGCATGCAGGGCGGACTTCGACGCCGCAGGGAACCTCTGCGTTGAGAGGAAAAGGCTAGCGTCGGCGGCCGCCGAGCAGCGAGCCCAGCACACCGCGCACGATTTCTCGGCCGACCGACGATCCCATCGTTCGCACGGCGCTTTTCGCCATCGCTTCGATGAGGCTGTCCTTGCGGCCGCTGCCGGTCATGAGCCCGCCGAGCGAGCCTTTCAGCGAATCCATGAACCCACCGCCGCCGCCGGCACCTGCCGCGCCGGGGAGCGTACCTCCAGCGGAAGCGGCGGCGCGACTCGCGAGCTTCTCGTACGCCGACTCGCGGTCGACCGTCTTGTCGTAGGCGCCCTTCACCGGCGATTTTTCCATGACGGCTTTGCGCTCATCGGGCGTGACGGAACCGATGCGCGAGGCGGGCGGCAGCACGAACGCGCGCTCCACGACGCCCGGCCGTCCCTTTTCGTCGAGGAACGAGATCAGCGCTTCACCGACGCCGAGCTCGGTGATCACCTTTTCGGTGTCGATATCCGGATTCGCGCGCATCGTCGACGCCGCGGCTTTGACCGCCTTCTGGTCGTGCGGCGTAAAGGCGCGCAGCGCGTGCTGGACACGATTGCCGAGTTGGCCGAGCACGATGTCCGGCACGTCGAGCGGATTCTGCGTAACGAAGAACACGCCGACAGCCTTCGAGCGAATAAGCCGCACGACTTGCTCGATCTTGTCGAGGAGCGCCTTCGGCGCATCGGTGAACAGCAGATGCGCCTCATCGAAGAAGAACACGAGCTTCGGCTTGTCGCGATCGCCGACTTCGGGCAGCCGCTCGTAGAGTTCCGATAGCAGCCACAGCAGCATTGTCGCGTAGAGCTGCGGCGACTGCATCAGCCGATCGGCCGCGAGAATGTTCACGTTGCCGCGACCGGCGTCGGTTTGCAACAGGTCGTCGACGTTCAGCATCGGCTCACCGAGAAAATCATTGCCCCCCTGTTGCTCGAGCACCAGCAGTCCGCGCTGGATTGCGCCGATCGACGCGGCGGAAATGTTGCCATACGACGTCTGCAGGCTTGGCGCGTTGTCCGCCGCGTATTGGAGCAGCGCCCGCAAGTCCTTGAGGTCGAGCAGCAGCAGGCCGTTGTCGTCGGCGAGCTTGAACACGAGCGTCAGCACGCCCTGCTGCGTCTCGTTCAGATCGAGAATCCGCGACAGCAGCAGCGGGCCGAGGTCGCTCACCGTCGCGCGTACCCGATGTCCCTGCTCGCCGAAGATGTCCCAGTACACGACCGGCATCGCGGCAAACGTTGGCGCCGGTACGCCGACCATGTCGAGATGCTCCTTGAGCTTCGCCGACAGGGCACCGGATTGGCTCATGCCCGCCAGGTCGCCCTTGACGTCGGCCATGAAGACCGGCACGCCGATGCCGGAGAGCCGCTCGGCGATGACCTGCAGCGTAACCGTCTTGCCGGTGCCGGTCGCACCCGTGATCAAGCCATGCCGGTTCGCGAGTGCGGGGAGAAGATCGAGTTCGAGATCGCCGTGCTTGGCGATCGGCAGCGGATCGGACATCGGGGTTCTCAGGAAGAGTTCACCGGAGTTTAGCGCGGATGGCGGAACCCGCGGATTTCTGCTAGAATCCGTCCCGATAAGTAATCAGAAATGGGCTGGGCGCAGCCCATTTTTTTTTGGCTTTCCGTATCAAATGGGCCTCGGTGAACTGCTGGAGCGGACCGTACCGGCGTTGGGGTACGAACTCGTCGACTGGGACATGTCGGCAAGGAGCCGGCTGATCCGCATATTCATCGACAAGCCGAATAACGTCGACGTCGAGGACTGCGCGTTAGTGTCGAATCACCTCACGCGCCTCTTTGCGGTCGAGAACATCGAATTCGAGCGGCTCGAAGTATCGTCGCCCGGACTCGACCGTCCGGTCAAGCGGCTCGCCGACTTCGCGCGTTTTGCGGGCCAGGAAGCCCAGTTGACATTGAGCGCGCAAGTCGGCGGCGCGCGACGAATCAAAGGCACATTGCGCGGCACCGAGGGCGAGGATGTCCTCGTCGAAACCGTCGCCGGCGTGAAGTCGTTCCCGTTCGGAACGATCGCGCGGGCGCGGCTCGTGCCCGCCATCGATTGGAGAAAATGACCATGAACCGCGAACTACTGTTGCTCGTGGACGCGCTCTCGCGCGAAAAAAACGTGCCGAAGGAGATCGTCTTCACGGCGCTCGAAGCCGCGCTCGCGTCGGCCACGAAGAAAAAGTATGCCGACAACATCGACGCGCGCGTCGCGATCGACCGTGAAACCGGCGATTACGAGACATTTCGCCGCTGGACCGTCGTGCCCGACGAGGAGCACGAGGAACCCGCGCATCAGCTGGCAATCACGGACGCAGGGCAGCGCGACCCCGTGCTCGAGCTCGGCGACGTCGTCGAGGAGCCCCTCGAGCCCATCGAGTTCGGCCGCATCGGCGCGCAAGCGGCGAAGCAGGTGATCCTGCAGAAGATTCGTGACGCCGAGCGCGAGCAGATCCTGAACGACTTTCTCGAGCGCGAAGACAACCTCCTGTCCGGAACGGTCAAGCGCATCGAGCGCGGCAACGTTATCGTCGAATCCGGCCGCATCGAGGGCCTGGTTCCGCGCGACCAGCTGATTCCGAAGGAAATGCTTCGCGTCGGCGACCGCGTCCGCGCCTATGTGATGAAAATCGACCGCACGGCCAAGGGCCCGCAACTGATCCTGTCGCGCGTCGCGCCCGAATTCATCATGCGGCTCTTCGAGCTCGAGGTACCGGAGATCGAAGAGGGTTTGATCGAAATAAAGGCCGCCGCGCGCGACCCGGGCATCCGCGCCAAGATCGCAGTCAAGTCCAATGACCCGCGGCTCGATCCGCAGGGAACGTGCATCGGAATGCGCGGCTCGCGCGTCACCGCGGTGACCAACGAACTCGCCGGCGAGCGCGTCGACATCGTGTTGTGGTCCGAGGACCCAGCCAAGCTCGTGATCAATGCGCTGGCGCCCGCCGAAGTGCAAAGCATCGTCGTCGACGAGGAGCGGCACGCGATGGACGTTGTCGTCGACGAGGAGAACCTTGCGATTGCGATCGGGCGCAGCGGGCAGAACGTCCGTCTCGCGTCGGAAATGACCGGTTGGGAACTCAACCTGATGAGCGTCGAGGAATCGCAACAGAAGCAGGAGGCGGAGACCGCGCGCCTGCGTACGCTGTTCATCGACAAGCTGGACGTCGACGAGGAAGTGGCCGACATCCTGATCGGAGAGGGATTCACGTCGCTTGAAGAAGTCGCGTATGTCCCCATTACCGAAATGAATGAAATCGAGTCGTTCGACGAAGACACCGTGAGCGAGCTTCGGTCGCGCGCCCGCAACGCATTGCTGACCGACGCGATCGCGCGCGAGGAAAGCGTCGAAAACGTCGAGGAAGCGCTGCTCTCCCTCGATGGCATGGATACCGAGATCGCGAGCAAGCTGGCCGCGAACGGGATCACGACGCGCGACGCGCTGGCGGACCTGGCCGGCGACGAGCTCGTCGAACTGACCGGCATGGATCCGGTCAAGGCCCAGGACCTGATCATGAAGGCGCGCGCGCACTGGTTCGAGCCCGCGGCGGAAGCGCCGCAGACCAGTGCGGCGGCGTAGGACGCGAGCAGCAACGCAGCGAATAGAGCAACATAGGCAGTACGGAGAGCCGCATGGCGCAAACGACAATCGAACAATTCGCGACGGACCTGAAAATGCCGGCCGTCGCGTTGCTGGAACAGCTGTCCGCGGCGGGTGTCGCGGGCAAGAACCACGGCGACAACCTCAACGAGCAGGACAAGACGCGCCTGCTCGACTACCTGCGCAAGCAGCACGGTGCCGGCGGTGACGGCAAGAAGCGCATCACGCTGACACGCAAGCAGACGTCCGAAATCAAGGCCGCGGATTCGACGGGCAAGGCACGCACGATCCAGGTCGAGGTGCGGAAGAAGCGCGTGCTCGTGCGCCGCGAGGAAGAAGCGGCGGTGCCGGTACCGGTTGTCGAAGAAGCGCCCAAGGTCGCGCCGTCCGCGGTGTTGCCGCCCGAAGAGATCGCCGCGCGCGAAGCCGAATCGCGCAAGGCTCAGGAATTGATGGCGCGCCAGCAGGACGACCTGCAGAAGAAGCAAGCCGAAGCAGTGAAGCGCAAGACCAAGAAGGAACGCGAGGCCGAGGAAGCAGCGGCGCGTGCAGCGGTCGAAGCCAAGGCCGCCGAAGATGCAAAGGCAGTTGCGCAAGCGGCCGCCGCCGCGGTTTCCAAACCCGTCGCGCTCAAACCCGAAGGGACGCTGCACCGTCCCGCCGCCAAGCCGGGCGAAAAGCGCGACAAACCGGGCAAGAAAGCACCGGGTCACGTGTTCCAGGAAGAGGCCGCGCGCCGGCGTGCGCTACGGCTTCGCGGCGACACGTCGGGGGGCGCCACCGCGTCCGGCTGGCGCGGTCCGAAGGGTGGCCGCCATGGCCGCGAGGACGAAACGGGTGACGCGATCGCGACGTCGTCGGTGCAGACCGGTCCACTCGTACGCGATATTTTCGTGCCCGAAACGATCACGGTCGCCGATCTCGCGCACAAGATGTCGGTGAAGGCCGCCGAAGTCATCAAGGCACTGATGAAGCTCGGCTCGATGGTGACGATCAACCAGGTAATCGACCAGGAAACGGCGATGATCGTCGTCGAGGAGATGGGTCACAAGGCGAAGGCGGCCAAGCTCGACGATCCCGATGCGTTGCTGGTCGAAACCGATCAGGCGCCTGCGGTCAACGCGGTGCCGCGTCCTCCGGTCGTCACCGTGATGGGGCACGTCGACCACGGCAAGACGTCGCTGCTCGACACGATCCGCCGCACGCGCGTTGCGAGCGGCGAGGCGGGCGGCATCACGCAGCACATCGGCGCCTACCACGTCCAGACGTCGAAGGGCACGATCACGTTCCTCGATACGCCAGGCCATGAAGCGTTCACGGCGATGCGCGCGCGCGGCGCGAAGGTGACCGACATCGTCGTACTGGTCGTCGCTGCGGATGACGGCGTAATGCCGCAGACGAAGGAAGCGATCGCGCATGCGAAGGCGGGCAACGTGCCGCTGGTCGTCGCGATGAACAAGATCGACAAGCCGGACGCCAACCCCGAGCGCGTCAAGCAGGAACTCGTTGCCGAGAGCGTGCTGCCGGAGGAATACGGCGGCGAGGTGCGGTTCATGCCGGTCTCCGCGAAAACGGGGCAGGGCATCGACGAATTGCTCGACGCGATCCTGCTGCAAGCCGAAGTGCTCGAGCTCAAGGCGCCGAAGGACGCGCCCGCGAAGGGCATCGTGATCGAATCGCGGCTCGACAAGGGCCGCGGACCGGTGGCCACCGTGCTCGTCCATTCGGGAACGCTGAAGCGCGGTGACGTCGTACTTGCCGGCGCCGTCTTTGGCCGCGTGCGCGCGATGACCGACGAAAACGGCAAGCCCGTCAACGAGGCGGGCCCCGCGATTCCGGTCGAGATCCAGGGCCTGTCCGACGTGCCTCTGGCCGGTGAAGAGGTGATCGTGCTCGGCGACGAGCGCAAGGCGCGCGAGATCGCGCTATTCCGCCAGGGCAAGTTCCGCGACGTGAAGCTCGCGAAGCAGCACGCGGCCAAGCTCGAGAACATGTTCGATCAGATGGGCGAGACCGGGATCAAGACGCTGACGCTGATCATCAAGGCCGACGTGCAGGGCAGCTACGAAGCGCTTTCGCAGGCGCTTACCCAGCTTTCCACCGACGAGGTGAGGGTCAACATCGTTCACGCCGCGGTCGGCGGGATTACCGAATCCGACATCAATCTCGCACTCGCGTCGAAAGCGGTCGTGATCGGCTTCAACGTGCGGGCCGACGGTCAGGCGCGCAAGCTCGCGGAGTCGAGCGGCGTCCAGATACGCTACTACAACATTATTTACGAAGCAGTCGACGACGTGAAGGCCGCGCTGTCGGGCATGCTCACGCCGGAGCAGAAGGAGAGCCGGCTGGGCTTGGTCGAGGTGCGCGAGGTCTATCGGATTTCGAAGGTCGGCACGGTTGCCGGCTGTTACGTGCTGGAGGGTGTCGTGCGCCGCGGGGCAAAGATCCGCGTGCTCCGCGACAACGTCGTGATCCACGATGGCGAGCTCGATTCGCTGAAGCGGTTCAAGGACGACGTGCGCGAGGTCAAGGCGGGGTTCGAGTGCGGGCTTTCGATCAAGAACTTCAACGACATCGAGCAGAAGGACCAGCTCGAGGTCTACGAAATCGTCGAGGTGTCCCGCACGTTGTAAGGATCGACCGTGAAGCGAACGTCGCAGCGTGCGCAGCGGGTCGGCGACCAGATCCAGCGCGAACTCGCCGACCTCCTGACGAACGAGGTCAAGGATCCGCGGGTGGGACCCGTGACCGTCACCGGCGTCGACGTCTCGGCGGATCTGTCGCACGCGACCATCCGCTTCACGCATCTCGCCGGCAAGGAAACGGCGCAAGTGGCGGCCGACGCGCTTGCGCGGACGGCTGGATTTCTCCGCAGCGAATTGTCGCGCCGTCTCGATCTCTATTCGGTTCCGCAGCTGCATTTCGCCTACGACGATTCGATCGAATCGGGTATCCGGATGTCGCAATTGATCGACGAGGCGATCGCGGCGGACAAGAAGCATCCGCAGGACTGAAATCGGTGTCGGAGGTGTAATTCCGGAAAATGGGGTCAGAGCCGAAATAATTGGCGTACACGAGTGGACATGAACGAGCCAACGAACCCTCCAATTATTTCGGCTCTGACCCCATTTTCCCGGACACCGATTTCCCGTCGCCACGTCGACGGCGTGCTGTTGCTCGACAAGCCGTCGGGTCTCACGTCGAACGGCGCGCTGATGCGCGTCAAGCGGCTCTACAACGCCGAAAAGGCAGGGCACACCGGAACGCTCGATCCACTCGCGTCCGGATTGCTGCCTATCTGCTTCGGCGAGGCGACCAAGTTTGCACAGGCGCTGCTTGACGCGCCGAAGCGCTACGTCGCTACCGTTCGCTTCGGCGTCACGACGACGACGCAGGATGCGGAGGGTGATGACGTCGCGGTCAGGCCGGTTGCATTCGATTACGCGTTGCTGGCGGTTGCGCTGCAGCGATTCATCGGGCGCCAGATGCAGGTTCCCCCTGCGTATTCGGCGCTCAAGCACAAGGGCCGGCCGCATTACGACTACGCGCGCGCGGGCATCGATGTCCCGCGTGTGCCGCGGGAGATCGAGATTCGCTCGCTGCGTCTGACGCAGTGGCACGAACCGGACGCCGTGGTCGAAGTGGAATGCAGCAAAGGCACTTATATCCGGGCGATCGCGGCCGATATCGGCGAGGCGCTGGGATGCGGAGCGCATCTTGCCGCGTTGCGACGAACGCAGACCGGCCGCTTTGCCGTCGAGGATGCCGTAGCACTGGCCACGCTCGAAACCATGGATTCGAGCAGACACGATGCCCTGCTATTGAGCTCCGACGCGCCGGTGGCGTCAATGCCAAGACTCGACGTCCGTGAGGATGCTGCAACGAGCTTGCGGCAGGGGCGTGCGATCGCGTCGACTGACAACAATCCGGGACGTTATCGCTGCTATTCATCGGGTGAATTCCTCGGGTTGATCGACATCGCGGGCGGCGCAATACGACCGGCGAGGTTGATCCACATACGGTGACGGTCCCAAGAAAAACCCCGCAAGCGCGGGGTTTTTCCAAAAGCACGAGCGACAGACTATCGGCGTCGTCGCCGTAGCTGAACCAACCCAGCGAACAACAACAGGCCCGTCATGGCGATCATGGCCCACTCGCTGAGCGTCGGCACGGGAACGATCGTGAGAGTACCGCCGCCGCCGCAAATGCCGCCGGGGCAGATGACGGCGCCCGCCGCGATCAGCGTCTCGGCATTGCCCGCGCTATCGGTCTCGGCGACCTGAAGGGAACTCCCGGGTGCAGGTAACGTAAAGGAATTGTGCGTCGCGCAGCAGTTGGCGTCGGCGCTGGTCAGACCCAGTCCCGCGCCGACCGGCGTCACGGTGAACGGCGCCGAAACGGCAACACCGGTTGCCGGGATGGGCACTGACGCGTAGAACGTAGTGCCCGGTCAACCAGAGATTTCCCGCCTCCACGACCAACGGAGACATGCCGACAAGCGCGACGGCGGCGATGACGCAAGACCGCGCCCCACGAAATGCATTTCGCAGCAATCGAGTCACTTTTTGTTAGGACGCACGCGACCAGCAGTCAGCGACGACGAGAATGCAATTTTTTTGGGAGCGCGCAACGAATTTCTGGCGTTCGGCCGGAGATGTGGTTCATGAGCATTGCAAGTCATGGATTTGGCAGGCTTTTTTTGTTGCAAATAATCCACAAATCGCGCAGGGCGGACGCTTGCGTCGAGCCTCTGGGCACACTCTCGGTC
>JALYSS010000001.1 GCA_030854685.1 Pseudomonadota bacterium
CGCGAATACTGACAGCTCTGACCCCGATGGCGCGTTTCACGTGTTCGCGCGAATACTTACAGCTGTGACCCCGATGGCGCGTTTTATCGCTGGTGCGAAAGGGGGGACTCGAACCCCCACGGGTTGCCCCGCCAGCTCCTAAGGCTGGTGCGTCTGCCAATTCCGCCACTTTCGCGATCAGGGACGCGGCGCGCGAGGTAGCGCGATGCGGCCTGGGTGTGGCGGGTTCGCTGGACCGTCGTCCGCGCCGCCGCTCTTGTCCGCAGCGGCCTGCAGGGCTTTCCGCCGAATCGATTAGTATAGCTGACCGGGGTCCGAGTCGCCAGAATCGGGTCACGCGCCGCGCATGTGGCGACACACCCTGGTGCCCGTTCGTTTCCGGAATCGTCGCTTGTCGGTCGGTCACTACGAAAATTTCCCGGTTGCGTCCCTGCTGCTGCCGGCACGCTACCGTCGCGCGGTCGTCGCGATCTACCGCTTCGCGCGCACGGCCGACGATATCGCCGACGAAGGCACGGCGACGCCGCCCGCGCGGCACGCGGCGCTCGCGCGGTTCGCGCGCGCACTCGATGCGATCGAGCGGGGCGAAACGCCACCGGAACCACCGTTCGCCGAACTCGCGCACGCCGTGCACGCGCACCGGTTGCCGATCGCGCCATTTCGCGACCTGCTGTCGGCCTTCGGACAGGACGTCGACGTCACGCGCTATCCGACGTTTGCCGACCTCCTCGATTATTGCCGGCGATCGGCGAATCCCGTCGGACGCCTCCTCCTGGCGTTGTACGGCGTCGACGCTCGCTCGAGCGAGTCCGAAAGCGATGGTATATGCACGGCGCTGCAACTCGCCAATTTCTGGCAGGACGTCGCATTCGATTGGCACAAAGGGCGGTTGTATCTGCCGCTCGAGGACCTCGAGCGGTTTGATGTGTCGCTATCGCATGTAGCCGGTGGCGTGAGCGACGATCGGTGGACGCGGCTGATGGCCTTCGAGACGGCGCGCACGCGCTTGCTGTTCGACGCCGGCCGGCCGCTGGTCCGGCGTCTTCCCTGGCGGGTCGGGATCGAGCTCTCCGCGGTGATTGCCGGGGGCATGCGCATTCTTGAACGCATCGACGCCGTGCACGGTGACGTGTTTACGCAGCGTCCGCTCCTGCGCAAGCGCGACTTTCCGCTTCTCGCGTGGCGAACCATCGCTCCGCCGCTCGTCCGAATCCGCTCCGCATGACACCCGACGACTATTGCGCCGACAAGGTTGCGCGAAGCGGATCGAGCTTCTACTACAGCTTCCGCCTGCTGACGCCGGAACGCCGCGCGGCGATCAACGCGCTCTACGCATTCTGCCGTGAGGTCGACGACGTCGTCGACGAAGTGTCCGACCCCGATGTCGCGCGCGTGACGCTCGCCTGGTGGCGCACCGAAATCGGCGCAGTGTACGCAGGCAAGCCGCAGCATCCTGTCGCGCTCGCGCTGCAATCCGCCGTCAGCCGTTACGGACTGCAGCAGGCGCATTTGCAAACCGTCATCGACGGCATGCAGATGGACCTCGAAAAGGTTCGCTACGTCGACTTTACCGAACTGGAAACCTATTGCGACAGCGTCGCGGGCGCTGTCGGCCTGATGTCCGCGGAAATCTTCGGCTACGAGGAGCCGGCGACGCGCAACTACGCCCGGGAACTCGGCATCGCATTCCAGCTGACCAACATCATCCGCGACGTCGGCGAAGACGCGCGACGCGGCCGCATTTACCTGCCGCAGAACGAAATCGCGCGGTTTGGCGTCGCCCCGTCGGATGTCCTCCGCGCGAAAATGTCTCCCGGGTTCGTCGAATTGATGCGGTTCGAAGTCGATCGCGCCCGCGGGTGGTACGACGAGGCGCTTTCGAAGCTGCCCACCCGGGACCGCCATTCGCAGCGCGCCGGACTTGCGATGGCCGCGATCTATCGGACGCTTCTCGACGAGATCGCGCGCGACGGCTACCGGGTGCTCGACCGGCGCATTGCGCTCACGCCCGTGCGCAAGCTGTGGATCGCGACGCGCGCGGCGTGGCGCCCATGAGCATCGCAGGACCGCGCCAAGACGCGAATAACGCCTCCTTGGGGGGCAGCGCAGCGGCCGAAATGGCCAATGCGGCCGCAAGCGTGGGGGTCGTGTGAGCGTCGCCGGGCCGCCCCAAGACGCGAATAGCGCCCCCGTCGGGGGCAGCGCAACGGCCGCATTGGCCAATGCGGCCGCAAGCTTGGGGGTCGTGTGAGCGCTGCAGGGCCGTCCCGAGGCGCGAACTCCATCCCTTGGGAGGCAGCGCAGCGGCCGTATTGGCCAATGCGGCCGCAAGCGTGGGGGGATGATACAAGCGCGCAGGGCCGCCCCAAGCGCGAATACCGGAGTGTGAAGCACCACAATAGTCAAACGATCGCCGTCATTGGGGCCGGTTGGGCCGGCTGCACCGCCGCGGTAGCACTTGCGCGAAGCGGGTACCGCGTCGAACTGCGCGAAGCGGCACCGACCGTCGGTGGCCGTGCGCGATGCGTCGTCCGCGACGGCCTGCCACTCGACAACGGCGAGCACCTGCTCCTCGGCGCGTACGCCGACACGCTCGCCCTTGCGGCAGCGATCCGCGACGACGGGTCACCGTCGGCCTGGACGATCGGCCCGCTTGCCATCAAACCCTTTGCGCCCACTCAACGCAACGCACTGTCGCTCACGACGCGCAACCTTCCCGCATCACTCGGGCTTTTGATCGGCTTGCTCGGCGCTCGCGGCCTCACGGCCGGCGAACGAGTCGCGACGATTCGATGGATCGCGCAACAACGGCTCCGCAACTGGCAATGCGACGCGAGGATGACGCTTGCCGACTTGCTGGCCGAAGCGCCGGTTCGCGTGCGCGATACGCTGTGGAACCCGCTCTGCGTCGCCGCGCTCAACACGCCGCCGGGTCACGCATCGGGCCAGGTGTTTCTCAACGTGCTCCGCGAAACCTTTGGCGCGGGCGCGCGCGCCACCGCGATCGTCGTGCCCCGCGAAGGTCTTGCGGAGGCGGTCCCCGAGCGAGCGGCGCGGTGGCTGATCGCGAACGGCCACGAAGTACGTCGTTCGTCACGAACGCGCATTACGGCAACCGATACCGATGGCGTGCTGCTGGACTCGTCCGGTCAAACCGTGCGTGCCGATGCCGTCGTCGTCGCCGTCGGACCGCATCAGCTCGCGTCGGCATTTGGGCCCGGGCTCGATGAGCGCCATCCCCGCATTGCATCCGCACTCGCCGACGTCGCGCGCTTTGATTACGAGCCGATCACCACCACGTATCTCGGCTACGTCGCGCCCATCGTGCTACCGAAGGGTTTGCTGCGCCTTGACGATGCGCCCGGCCAGTGGCTGTTCGACCGCGCGGATATCCTGCGTCGCGCAGCGCCATCGCCCGGTCGACCGGACATGCACGCCCTCGTCTCCGTCGTGATCAGCGCGCGCGGACCCCACGACGCGCTCGACCATCGCGCGGTCGCCCGTGCGATCGATGCGCAACTGCGCAGCCTCGCGCCATGGCTTCCCGCACTGTGCTGGTCGCAGGTGATCGAGGAGAAGCGCGCGACGTACGCGTGCGTACCGGCGCTCGCGCGGCCGGCATGCGGGCGTCTCGCCGAGCGTATCTACCTCGCCGGCGATTACACGTACGAGGCATTTCCGGCGACGCTCGAAGCCGCCGTGAGAAGCGGCCGCATCGCGGCGAACGCGCTGATTGCGGACCGACCCGCGTGAACTGCACCGCCTCGGCGCGGAATACCTCCGGCCTCGTGGCGTCAACTCGACATGCGCCCGCGCAACAGGCGTTGCTGCTCGCGGTTCCACTCGCGCTCCTTGATCGTCGCACGCTTGTCGTGCTGCTTCTTGCCCTTCGCAAGACCGATCGCGAGCTTCACGCGGCCCTTGCCGTAGTGCAGGTCGATCGGCGTCAGCGTGTAGCCCGCGCGCTCGACCTTGCCGATCAATCGATTGATTTCTTCACGGTGCATCAGGAGCCGGCGCGTGCGCGTCGGGTCGGGATGCACGTGCGTCGACGCCGTCGTGAGCGGCGCGATGTGCGCGCCGATCAGCATCAGCTCGCCGTTCCTGACGATGACGTAGGCCTCCTTCAGGTGCGCGCGTCCGCCGCGTATTGCCTTCACTTCCCAGCCTTCCAGCGCGATCCCGGCGTCGAAGCGCTCCTCGATGAAATAGTCGTGAAAGGCCTTGCGGTTTTCGACAATGCTCATTGGTGATCCCGCCACGCTTGCGGCCGCATGGGCCAATACGGCCGCTGCGCCGCCCCCGACGGGGGAGCCACTCGCGCCTTGGGGCGGCTCGGCGGCGCTCGTGCTTCATGGCGATTCAGCGTCCGCGCATTCTACGCGGGCGGGGAGCGCGCCCCCGTGGCGCGCGCCCCTTCTCACTTCGAGCCCTCCGCCATGCGGTGCGTGAGGAAGAGCGTCCTCGTTCCGTATGCGCCTGCGCAGATGTTCGAGCTCGTCGATCGCGTCGAGCTTTATCCGCAGTTCCTGCCGTGGTGCGGCGGCGCAAGCGTCCTGGCGCACGGCAACAACCGGAAGAGCGCGCGGATCGACATCGATTATCACGGGGTGCGCGCGAATTTCACGACCGACAACGTGAACAATGCGCCCGAATCGATTGTCGTTACGCTGAAGGACGGGCCATTTCGCCACCTGCACGGCGAATGGCGTTTCCGCGCGCTCGGCGAGCACGGGTGCAAGATCGAATTCGAGCTCGCCTACGAATTCACGACGAATCTCCTCGACAAGGTGATCGGCCCGGTATTCAGTCATATCGCAAACACGTTCATCGACGCGTTCGTCAAGCGCGCCGAGAACGTTTATGCCGCACCCGGCTGACGGTGCGCGTTCAGGTTGCCTACGTCGGACCCGGGATCGAAGCACTGGTCACGCTCGACGTCGCACCGGGCGCAACCGTCGACGCGGCGGTTGCGCTATCCGGGATCGTCGATCAGGTGGAATTGCCGCGCGCCAATCTCGCCTACGCGATCTTCGGGCGCCGCGTCGACCCGGCTACGCGTCTCGTCGAGGGCGATCGCGTCGAAATCACGCGGCCGCTCGTCTGCGACCCGAAGCTCGCGCGACGCAGCCGAGCGGCGCAAAAGGGTTGACGGCGCCTCGAATACCGGGACAATCGCCCGGTGCTCACGGCCCGCCCGCGTCCGCTGCAGTTCGTTGCCACCCGCGCTCGCTTAAGCCACTGGAGCCGCGCGTATCGCGTCGCCGGCGTCCTTTGCGCCGTCGCGATGCTGCAGTCGCCGCTGACCTTCGCGGCATCGCGACCGGCCGATCGCTCGTATGATCCCCCCGCGCTTGCGGCGCGCGCTTCGCTCTTGGCTGCGGCATCGCGAATGGTCGAAGGTACGCGGGATGTCGCGCTGTTCGCGCTCTCGCTCGTCGGCATCGATTACCGTTATGGCGGCGAAACGCCGGATCGGGGGCTCGATTGCAGCGGGCTGATTCGCTACGTGTTCCAGCAGGTGACCGGCGTGACGCTGCCGCGTACCGCGCGCGGATTGAGCCGCATCGGCAAGAGCATCCCGGCACGCGATCTCGAGCCCGGCGACCTCGTCTTCTTCAACACCCGTCACTTTCCGAACTCGCACGTCGGCATCTATCTTGGCGACGATCGCTTCATTCACGCGCCGTCCGGCGGCGGCGAGGTCGGCGTCGCGACGCTTTCCGCGCAGTATTGGCGCAAGCGTTACAACGGCGCACGTCGGCTGGCAGGCGTATTGCCGGCGCTCGTCCCCGCACTCATCGCGCACGCACAGGCAAGCACGCTGGTCGGCGCGCCCGTGCCTGACGACGCGATGGCGCCCGCGGTGCCGCCGATCGACGCGCAGCCCTGACCGCTGTCCCGGGTTTCGATTTTCGGTGCGCTACCGAGCGCCAGCGCGACGCAGTTCCTTCGCGAGGTCGTCTTCGTTGCCGCGCTTCGCCCATTCGAGAGCGCTGGCACCGTCCTGGTTGCGGTGCTGGATGTCGGCGCCCTGCGTCATCAGCAGGCGCGCTGTATCCGGGTGGTGCTCGTGAATGGCCATCATCAACGCGGTGCTGCCGTTCGGTGATGCGGCATTGACGTCGGCACCGTGCGCGAGCAGGAACGTGACGACGTCGTCGTGCCCGCCGGTGGCGGCGTAGATGAGCGGCGTCCACCCGCGTGCATTGACCGGCGCACCGCTCGCCTGCAAGACGCGAACGGTGTCGAGGTCGCCTTTCAGCGAGGCAAGCATCAATGGCGTATCGCCGAAGCGATTGGGTTCGTTCGGATGCGCCTTCGCTGCCAGCAGCGCCTGCACCGTGCGCGCGTAACCGTTACGCGCGGCGATGCAAAGCATCGTCTCGCCGTTGGCATCCACCGAGTCGGCATCCATCCCGCGGGCGAGCAACTTCTTCACTTCGTCGACGCGATCGTTGGCGACGGCCTGGATCAGGTCGTCGAGCAGCGGTTGCGCGATCGCGCACAGCGGTGACGCCATCAGCAGCGCTGCGCATACGACGCGGCGCCGTGTTCGATCAATGGCCATCCTGCCCGATCCGGAAAAGGCGGAAGAAATTGTCGGACGTCGCCTGCGCGATCGCAGCAACGGGAATCTCCCGCAGCGCGGCGATCTCCTCGGCGACGTGACGCACCCACGCCGGCTGGTTGCGCTTGCCGCGGTGCGGGACCGGCGCGAGATAGGGGCTGTCCGTTTCGATCAGCATGCGCTCGAGCGGCACGCGGCGCGCGACGTCCTTCAGGGCGGCTGCGTTGCGAAACGTGACGATGCCCGAGAACGAAATGTGAAAACCGAGGTCGAGCGCACGTTGTGCGACGTCCCAGGTTTCGGTGAAGCAATGCATGACGCCGCCCGCCTCGTCGGCGCGCTCGTCATGCATGATCGCGATCGTATCGTCGGCCGCGGCCCGCGTGTGGATCACGAGCGGCCTGGCGGCTTCGCGTGCAGCACGGATATGCGTGCGAAAGCGCGTGCGCTGCCAGCCGAGGTCGCCGGTCAGCCGAAAATAATCGAGGCCCGTCTCGCCGATCGCGACGACTTTGCTTTCGCGCGAGCGCGCGACGAGCAACTCGACGGTCGGCTCCTCGAGGTCCGCGTAGTCGGGGTGCACGCCGACGCTGGCGTAGAGATTCGGATGCGCGAGCGCCAGCGCGTGAACGCCGGGCCATGCATTCATTTCGACGCCAATGCAAAGCGCATGCGTGACCGCATTCTCTCGCATCGCGTCGAGCACGCGCGGGAGGTCGTCGCGCAACTCCGGAAAATCGAGATGGCAGTGCGAATCGACGAACAACGCTACATCGTGTGCGTCGAGCGCGTCGACGCGAGGTGCTCGCCGAGGATGCGCTCGATCGTCGCCTTGGCGGCCGCGCCGGTTTCGTCGAGCGTGAACTGGACACCGATGCCCTGGGTGCGGTTGCCCTGCCCGCCGTCGGGTGTGATCCACACCACCTTGCCTTGCACGGCGATTCGGTTCGGATCGTCCATCAGCGAAAGCAGCATGAACACTTCCTCGCCGAGCGCGTACGGACGCGACGTCGGGATGAAGATGCCGCCGCCTTTGAGGAACGGCATGTACGCGGCATATAGCGCCGCCTTTTCGCGGATGTTGAGCGAAAGCACGCCGGGGCGGGCGAGCGCCGGCGTCGGTCCAGGTATCTTTTCGGCCATATTCAACCAAACAAGGCGCGGTAATCGATCAGGAGCGCCTCGGCGACGAGGCGCGGTTGCAGCGGGTGCGCGAGCAGCGTCCGCTGGCCCAGCAGGCTGCGATGATAACGAAACAGCGCCAAGCCCGCCACCGAGCACGCCAGTTCCCGAAGCGGAGCGTCGAATGCGGCGTTCTCGGCGGGTGCGCCGCCGGCGCGGACGCGGGCAAGATCGGCGCACCAACCAATCAGCCAATCGATCACTGCGGCCAACCGGTCCTTTCGTGCGTCTCGTGGTGCCGCGTCGATTCGCGCACCGAGGCCGGTCACGGAGAGTTGTCGCGGCGCCGCGAATGCGCGGATCCAGGTGGTGCGTTCGGCCTGATACTCGGCATCGGCCAGCATGAGCGCACGTAGCGGCGCGTAATTCGCCTGCGCCAGTGCAAAATCCCCATCCTCGATGTCCTGCTCCGCCAGCCATTCGCGCGCTGCAGCCGGCGTCGGGTGCGGCGCTGCGATCCGCTGGCAGCGACTGATGATCGTTGCCGGAAGCCGCCCGGGCAGATGCGACACAACCATGAAATATGTATTGGGCGGCGGCTCCTCGAGCGATTTCAGAAGCGCATTCGCCGCAGGCGCATTCATGCGCTCGGCCGGCACGATCAACGCCACCTTTGCGCCGCCCCGATGGCTCGTCAATTCGGCCCAGCGCGTCAAGGCGCGAACGCGATCGACGGAAATCCATTCGACCACTTTCGCCTCGCCGTCGTCGTCGACCTCGATCGGCTCGACAATCCGCAAATCCGGGTGTTGCCCCGCGGCTGCGTAGCGGCAACTTGCACAAATCCCGCACGGTGCCCCATCCGGTGCGGGCGATTCGCAAAGCAACGAGCGTGCGAGCGATTGCGCGAGGACCCGCTTGCCGATGCCGGCCGGACCGGTGATCAGCATCGCATGCGGCCAGCGCGCCCGCTGCGACAAAAGCCCGGCGACCATCGACTGCTGCCACGGCAGCGGCGCGGCGGCATGCGCGCGCGCCAGCCCTGCTTTCGTCTCCGATACGTCTTCGTCGATCACAGCGCGTCCACGATCTCGCCCAGTTGGGCGCGCACCTGCGCCACCGTTCGCGTCGAGTCGATGATGCGAAAGCGCGCGGGCTCGCCGGCCGCGCGTGCGAGATAGCCGTCACGTACCCGCTCGAAGAACGCTTGCGCTTCGCGCTCGAATTTGTCGAGCTCGTTGCCCTTGGCGTGCATTCGCTCGAGTCGCTCGCGCGATACGGCACTGGGAACGTCGAACAGCAGCGTCAGATCCGGATTGCAGTGCCCGTGCACCAGGCGCGCGAGTTCTCCGATCATCTCGATCGATACGCCGTGGCCCGCACCCTGGTAGGCGTACGTCGCATCCGTGAAGCGGTCGCACAGGACGAGATCGCCGCGGGCGAGCGCCGGCTCGATCACGCGCACGACGTGCTCGCGGCGCGCGGCGAACATGAGCAGCGCCTCGGTGTCATGCCCCATCGATTGGTGCAGCAGCCATTCGCGAATCGCCTCGCCGGCGGGCGTACCGCCGGGCTCGCGCGTCGCCACCACCCGCTTGCCACGCGCGGCCAGCGCTGCGGCAAGCCACCGCGCGTGCGTGCTCTTGCCCGCGCCGTCGATGCCTTCGAGCGTGATGAAGCGGCCGCGGGGCGGTTGATCGGGCACGACTTCGGGGATCGGGGCGGGTGGCTTGCGCGGACTTGCGGGCGTGCGCGGTCAGCGACCGCCTTTCTGGTATTTTGACACGGCGCGATTGTGCTCGATCAGGTTCGCCGAGAACTCGGATGTTCCATCGCCCCGCGAGACGAAATAGAGGTACGGCGTGACCGGCGGATTGACGACGACGTCGAGTGAAGCCTGCGACGGCAGCGCAATCGGCGTTGGCGGCAAGCCGTTGCGCACATACGTGTTGTATGGCGAATCGGCTTCGAGGTCGCGCTTGTGCAGATTGCCGTCGAAGTGCGGTCCCATTCCGTAGATGACGGTCGGGTCGGTCTGCAGCCGCATGCCGCGCTTCAGCCGGTTGATGAAGACCGACGCGATCAACGGTCGATCCGTCGCGGACCCTGTCTCCTTCTCGACGATCGACGCGAGGATCAGCGCCTCGTAAGGCGATGCCAGCGGCAAGTCCGCCCTGCGCCGCGACCAGGCGGCCGCGAGCCGATTGTGCAACGCGCGGTACGCGCGCTTCAGTACCGCGAGGTCGGTGCTCCCCGTGGCGAAGTAATACGTGTCGGGGAAAAACAGTCCTTCCGGCGCAGTCTCCGGCGCGCCGAGGCGCGCCAGCAGTTCGCCATCCGTAAGGTCGGCGACGTGATGCGTCACATCAGGGTTTTCGCGCAGCATGCGCTTCAGTTCGGCAAACGTGGTTCCTTCGACGACCGTGATCGCCGTTTGCGTTACGTCACCTTGCGTCAGCTTTGCGAGCAATTGCGGCAGCGTGATGCCGTGCTCGATCTCGTAGCTGCCCGCCTTGATCTCCCGATCGACCTTCCTTACGCGCGCGAGCGCCGTAAGCGCGGCTGCGTGGGGCACGACACCGGCGTCATGCAGCGTTCGCGCGACGCTTGCAAGCGACGCACCGGCACGAACCTCGAAGTCGAACGGGCTCTGCGGAAGCGGAAGCGGCTTCCGGTACCACGCCAGTCCAAGCGCCACGACGCCGGCCATAACGGCGATCAGCAGCAGAACGACGAAGCTTGCGAGTCGGGATTTGCGCATGCGTATCGGGGGCGCGCGCGTGCGCGCAACGAGTGAGAGCGGCCACCTTAGCGGCACGGGTGCGCAACGACGCGCAGATTATAATGGCCCGATGATCGCATTCGCGCCGCGCCACGGGCACCGGAAGGTGGGCGCTTCGCGCATTGCGGGGCGTCGTGCGGGAATGCCGCGTCGCGCGCGCTCCGGCCGTGGGTTCACG
>JALYSS010000033.1 GCA_030854685.1 Pseudomonadota bacterium
GCCCCATGGGGGCGAAGTTCGCGCCTTGGGACGGCCCTGCGGCGCTCGTCGCAGGGCCCCCACGCTTGCGGCCGCATCGGCCAATACGCCCGCTGCGCTGCCCCATGGGGGCGAAGTTCGCGCCTTGGGACGGCCCTGCGGCGCTCGTCGCAGGGCCCCCACGCTTGCGGCCGCATCGGCCAATACGCCCGCTGCGCTGCCCCATAGGGGCGAAGTTCGCGCCTTGGGACGGCCCTGCGGCGCTCACGCGAAATCCTCCGTCAGCGCCCTGGCCGGGTAATGGAATGGCACCGGTCCGTCGGGCTCTCCGCCGACGAATTGGCGCACGAACGCATCCGTCGATGCGCGCACTTCGTCGGGTGTCCCCTGCGCGATGACATGTCCTTCGGCGACAAAATAGATGTAGTCGACGATCTTGAGCGACTCGTAGATGTCGTGCGTGACGACGACCGACGTGATGCCGAGCGCATCGTTGAGCTTCCGCACCAACTGCCCGACGACGCCGAGCGAAATCGGATCGAGACCGGCGAACGGCTCGTCGTACAGGACGAGCATCGGGTCGAGCGCGATCGCGCGCGCAAGCGCGACGCGTCGCGACATGCCCCCCGACAGCTCCGCGGGTCGTAACTGCGCGGCGCCGCGCAACCCGACCGCGTTGAGCTTCATCAGTACCAGGTCGCGAAGGAGATCTTCCTGCAGATCCGTGTGCTCCCGCAACGGAAAGGCGATGTTCTCGAACACCGACATGTCGGTGAACAGCGCACCAAACTGGAACAGCATGCCGATCTTCCGGCGCAGCGCGAACAGGTGCTCGCGATCGAGCGCCATCACATCCTGACCCGCGACGGTGATCGTCCCGCTTTGCGGGCGCAATTGACCGCCGATCAGGCGCAGGATCGTCGTCTTGCCGCAGCCCGAGCCGCCCATGATCGCGACCAGCTTGCCGCGCGGAATCGTCAAATCGATGTCGCGCAATACCGGTCGATGCCGATCGTAGCCGAACGAGACGCCCGTCAACCGGACGGCAATTTCAGTCGGGCGCGCCGGTGGGACGGCAGCCGATTCGACAACGGACATTTTGGGAATAGCGCGAGGGAGAGGGCGGAATGCGGATTGTATCCGGTGCCCGAAAACCGCCGCAACGACGCGCGGCATGAGCGAGCCGGACGAAGCCGAGCCTCGCAGGGTCGGCGGCTCGCAATCGCCGGGAGGCCGACACCGGAGCGTTGCGCACGCCGGCATGGCACACGGAGGTGCACGGAGGCCGGCAATTGGCGATGAATGCGCGTTCAGCCACCGTTCAACAGCCGCTGCTCCGCGCGAACGAGTCCCGCAGGCCGGCCGAGCAGCACGACGGCGTCGCCGGGCCCGAAACGCCAATCGGCACCGGGCTTCACCGAGCGCGCACCGGGACGGCGCACGCCGGTCACTTCGACCCACGCGCCGATCTTCAGTTCGTCGAGCGAACGGCCGGTCGCATGCGCGCGCTCGGTCAGCAATACCGTGTGCAGGCGCGGCTGCACGTTATCGGCGGCGTCGGTGAAATCGCTTGCGCCGTGAAAGAATCCACGGAACAGTCCATAGCGCGCCTCACGCACCGTTCGAATCCGCTTCAGCACGCGATTGAGCGGTACGCCGAGCACCAGCAGCGAATGCGACGCGAGCATCAGGCTCCCTTCCAGCACCTCGGGAACGACTTCCGTCGCGCCAGCTGCGAGCAGCCGGTCGATTTCGGCATCGTCCAGCGTTCGAACGATCACCGGCACCTCGGGACGCAAATGCTGGACGTGATGCAGGATCTTGAGCGCAACCGACGTGTCAGCGAACGTGATGACGACCGCGCGCGCTTTCGCGAGCCCGGCGGACATCAACGTCTCGCGCCGGCTCGCATCGCCGTAGATCACGCTCGTTCCGTCGGCCGCCTCACGCACGCGTTGCGGATCGGCGTCGAGCGCGAGATAGGGAATGTCTTCGCTCTCCAGGAGCCGCGTCAGGTTCTGTCCGCTGCGCCCGAAACCGCAGACGATCACGTGCTCCTGGCGCGCCATCGTCCGGGCGGCCACCTGCGTCAGCTCCGCGGCGCGCACAAGCCAGTCGTTGGCGGTGAGCTTTCGTACCCACCGCTCGGCATGCTGAATGAGCAGCGGTGCCAGCAGCATCGACAGGATCATCGCCGCCAGCACGGCTTGCGCGAAGCGCGGTGACAGCAGGTTATTCTCGGTCGCGAGCGCGAGCATGACGAGCGCAAATTCGCCGGCCTGCGCAAGATAGAAGCCGGTACGAAGGGCGGTCGTGAGCGGCGCACCGAAAGCGCGCGCGAGCACGACGATCAGCACCAGCTTCGCCGTCACCGGAACGAGCAGCAACAGCAACGCCTGGCCGGCCAGCACGCTGTCGACGTGGAGGTCGAGCATCATGCCGATCGTAATGAAGAAGAGCCCGAGCAGCACGTCGCGAAACGGCTTGATGTCCTCCTCGACCTGGTAGCGGTATTCGGTTTCGGAGATGAGCATCCCGGCGAGGAACGCGCCGAGCGCGAGCGACAGTCCGAACCACTGCGTGATGGCCGCCATACCGAGCGTCACGAGCAATACGTTCAGAACGAACAACTCCGGCGAGCGCTGCCGCGCGACCACGTGAAACCAGGCGCGCATCGGTCGCTGCCCAAGAAACAAAATCAGCGCCAGCGCGATGACGGCCTTGAGCAGCGCCCCGGCGAGCACCCAGCCGGTGTCGAGACCCGGAAGGCTGAGCGAAGGGATCAGGATCAGGAACGCCACGACAGCGAGGTCCTGGAAGAGCAGGATTCCCATGACGTCGCGTCCGTGCGGCGCGCCGAGTTCGGCTCGCTCGGCGAGCATTTTCGAGACGATGGCGGTCGAGCTCATCGCGAGCGCGCCGCCGAGCACGATGCCCGCGCGCCATCCGTAGCCGAGGAGCTCGACGGCGATGGTGCCGGCAATCGTCGTGATCGCCACCTGTGCTGCACCGAGCCCGAATACCGCCCGCCGCATCGCGCGCAATTGCGGCAGGCTGAACTCGAGCCCGACCGAGAACATCAGGAACACGATGCCGAACTCGGCGAGTTGCCGCGTCGACTCGTCGTTGGGAACGACGCCGAGCGCGTGGGGCCCGAGGACGATGCCGACGATCAGGTAGCCGAGGATCGGCGGCAACCGCATGCTGCGGCAAAACGCCACGACGACGACCGAGGCCGCGAGCAGCAACAGGATCAGCAGCAGCGTGTTCGGCATGATGGGCGCGGAAACGGTATCACGCCCGGAAGGCGCCGGCGGTACCTTCAATAGAGGGCGGTATACTTTGCCCGATGATCGCCCATGCGGATGCGCGCAGCGACGCGCGCAACGCCCCATCGCGCACCGTCGACGCACAACGCGCACTCGCACTCGCCCGCAACGTCCTCGATACCGAGGCGCGCGCGATCTCGTCGCTCGGCGCGCGGCTTTCCGCTCCGTTCGTTGCCGCCGTCGAGTTGATGCTGCGATGCAAAGGACGCGTCGTCGTTTCCGGGATCGGCAAGTCGGGCCACGTGGCGCGCAAGCTCGCCGCCACGCTCGCGTCCACGGGCACACCGGCTTTTTTCGTACATCCCGCCGAAGCCGGTCATGGCGACCTCGGCATGATCACCTCCGATGACGTCGTGGTGATGCTCTCGAATTCCGGCGAGACCGACGAACTGATGCTGCTCACACCGCACCTGAAGCGCCAGGGCGCCCAACTGATCGCGCTCACCGGCAACGAGCAAAGCTCGCTCGCGCAATCCGCCGACGTTCACCTCGATGCCGCCGTCGATGCGGAAGCGTGTCCACTGGGACTCGCGCCGACGGCCAGTACGACGGCGGCACTTGCGCTTGGCGACGCACTCGCGCTTGCGTTGCTCGATGCACGGGGATTTTCGGTGGAGGATTTCGCGCGTTCGCATCCGGGAGGCTCGCTCGGCCGCCGGTTGCTGACACGCGTGGCCGATGTCATGCGCGCGGGCAGCGCGTTGCCGCGCGTACCGCACACGGCCACGCTCGCCGAAGCGATCGTCGAAATGACCGGCAAGGGCATGGGAATGACGATCGTCACGAATGCCGACGACGGCGTCGCCGGCATCTTCACTGACGGTGACTTGCGGCGCTGCCTCGGACGCGGCGGCGACATGATGCAACGCGGCGTTGCCGAATTCATGTCGCGCACGCCGCGCACGATCACGGCCGACCGTCTCGCCGCCGACTGCGTGCTGCTGATGGAAACGTCGCCGAAGGTCACGCAGCTTGTCGTCGTCGACGCCGCGGGAACGTTGACCGGCGCCGTGCACGTGCACGACCTCTTCCGCGCACGGGTAATTTGATGAACGCGGATCTCGTCGCCCGTGCTCGCCGCGTGCGCTTGCTGACCTGCGACGTCGACGGCGTGCTGACCGACGGGCGGATCTACGTCGACGATCACGGCCGCGAGTCCAAGGCATTTGCCGCGCTCGACGGCGTCGCGATGCATCGGCTGGCGGGTGCTGGCGTCGTCGTCGCGTGGATCACCGGCAGCGCGGCGCCGGCCGTCACGCATCGCGCGCAGCAGCTGCGCATCCCGCATCTCATTCTCGACGCGCACGACAAGCTGGTGCCGTGGGAGCGATTGCGCAGCGGGCTGAGGCTCGCGCCCGAGCAGTGCGCGCACATCGGCGACGATCTTCCGGATATTCCGGTGCTGGCCGCGTGCGGACTCGGCGTGACGGTGCCCCACGCGCCGGCGGCTGTTCGCGCGCATGCGCAGTACGTGACGCTCCGCGACGGCGGCCACGGCGCGGTGCGCGAACTGGCCGACATCATTCTCGCGGCGCAGGGATACGACGACGAGAACGCGCGCGTCGCGTCGGTTCCGGCGCCGGGGCTCGCTCCGTTGGCGCGTTAAGGCTAACCGCCCGGATGGATCGCGCGCGCGCATTCTTCGACCGCCTCGTCGCCTGGTCGCCGGTGATTCTCCTCGGCGCCCTCGCAGCACTCACGTACTGGCTCGATGCGCAAGTGCAGTCATCACCCGCGCAGCGCGATGGGTCGTCACGCCACGATCCCGACCTGTTCCTGCAGGATTTCAAGGCGGTGACCTTCGATGCGCAGGGGCAGCCCCGGGAATCGTTGTCCGCGGCGCGCGCCGAGCATTTCCCCGACAACGATAGCGCCGAGCTCACGGCACCGAAGCTGTCGCTGACCGAGCCGGGACGACCGACGATGACGATCAGCGCCGATCGCGGCACGATCTTCGGCGACCGCGATCGCGGGGATTTCGTCGGGCACGTTCGCGTCGAGCGCGAAGCGGATCCGCAGCCACCAAAAGCGGGCGAGGCTCCAGGCGGTCCGGTGACGCTCACCACCGACCTGCTGCATGTGTTCACGAAGGAGCAGCGCGTGCAAACCGACCGGCCGGTGACGATCGAGGAGCCCCGTGGAATAATCCGCGGCCGGGGGCTCGAATTCGACAACAAGGCGAAGCGCGTGCGCATCCAGTCGCACGTCAGCGGCACGCTGCAACCTCGAGAAACACCCAAATGACGCAATCCGGTATTGCCGCCTGGCGAGTCGTTGCACTCGTCGCGTGCATGGTTACGCTGCTCGTCCCCGGCATCGCGCGCGCCGAGAAAGCCGATCGCGACAAGCCGATCCATTTCTCGGCGGAACAGCCAGCGGAAGTCGACTTCGACAAGCGCATCGGCACGCTGCGCGGCAACGTCGTGATCACGCAGGGCACTTTGACGATCCACGCCGACCGGATCGACTTCAAGCAGAATGCCGACAACTCGTTGTCCGCGACCGCCTGGGGCAATCCGGTGAGCTTTCGCCAGAAGAAGGACGACTCCGACGAGTACTTCGAAGGCTACGCGCAGCGCGCCGTGTACGACGGCCCGACGCAAACGCTCGAGCTGTTCGACCGCGCGCTCCTCAAGCAGGGCAAGAACGAAATTCGCAGCAACTACGTTTCCTACAACAGCGCGACCAGCCTGTTCAAGGCGGAAGGCCGTCCGGACGCGCCCGGCGTCGAAGGTCCGGGGGCGCGCGTGCGAGGCGTATTCGAGCCGCGCTCCGACACTCCGCTCGGGGCGAGGCCGACGCCGAAGTCCGACGGCAAAGATGCCGCGGCGAGCGCGAAGGGTGCTGCGACAACCGGAAATGACAAGGACGTGGCGCCGCCAGCCGATGCGAAAGCTCCGCCACTGAAGCTCACCCCCGACCAGACGCTGCCGAAATGAGCGG
>JALYSS010000043.1 GCA_030854685.1 Pseudomonadota bacterium
AGCGGCGAGACCGATCGCCGCCTTCAATCCCCGATTCGACGTCGGGCTTCCGTCGACCGCGGCCATCACCTGCTCGAACATGGGATTTCTCTCGCTCATCGCCGCGAGGCGCCACGGCTGCGGCAACGGTACGAGCGCGTCGTCAATGGACTGCGGCAGGTGTCGGCTCGCATCGTCAGTAACGACGCGCAACTCGATTTGTGTCGCGAGCGCATGCATCCGCCTGGCTACACCATCGATCAATCGGCCGTCGAATGCAAGTGTACCGTCGATTCGCGCCGATTGCGTCAGCTATCGCCGGCGATCATGCCGTACTCCATCGGGACCCGGGCGTAAAAAATGCTGATGCGTTGCGCGGTGATCAGCGCGAGAAGTCGCTCCGCCTCTTCGTCGCTGACTGCGAAATTGATCTCGACCGTCAGGTCTCCCGCGAGCTCGAAAAAATGCTCTTCGTGCAATACGCCATGGCGACCAAACCCGGCAATCGCCCGAAAGGCGGAGCCACCATGAATGCCGAGCTGCCGCGCCTGCTCGAGCAGCCATTCGTAGAGTAAACGATGCTCGTACTTGCGATTCTCGTGAACATAGAATCGTAACAGCGTACCGTTCATGACGGGCTCCCCCCCCAGGTAAATAGCGCGCGCATCAACAGAATCCCGAGCACCGTCAGGAGCAGCGATCCCACGAGATGCGTCGCGATGCCGATGAAGGTCCAGAGCCACTCGCGCCGCAGAACCAATGTCGTGATCTCCGCGGAAAACGTCGAGAAGGTCGTGAGTCCGCCGAGAAAGCCCGTCGTGACGAGGAGCCTGAGTTCGGGAGAAATGACTGCATGGCGCGTGATGAGTTCCATCGCGAAGCCCATCAGCAAACCGCCCGCAAGATTGGCCGCAAGCGTGCCGAGGGGCAATGTCGGAAACAGCGGGTTGAGCGCGATGCCGAGGCCCCAGCGGATCCATGCGCCGACCGCGGCGCCCCCGCCGACGGCAAGTAGCGACCCCCACGCAAGCATGCATTTCCTCCTGCCGACGCTGTGCGGCATCGGTACACACTCGGGGAGCGCTCTACGCCTGCAGTGCGCCTGTGTCGCCCGGTTTATCACCGGCTGAACCGATCGACGCAATCGGATTCGAGTCTCGCGTCGCGCCAGCAGCCGGGGGCTGTACAGAATATCTCATGCGGCCGTCTGCTGCTTCAGCGTCGCGACGAGCACGTCGATTTCCGCGCTGGCGTCGCGCTCACGAGGAAAGGGCCGACCCGCACGGCGAAACCAGTAGCGCGCGTTGCCGAGGTCGCCTTCGAGCAGGTGGACGATCCCGTGCGCCCAGCAGCCCATTTCGGTATTGTCGTTTTGCACGATCGCATGCGCCTTTTGCCAATCGCCACGCCGCAGATGCCGGATTGCCATAGTGAGTGCCATCGCGTTCCTCCGAGTGCCATGCGATCAGATTACTCCCGTCGACCGGAACGAGCGCGCATCGTGGGCAAGGCTCATGTTCGCGCTCGTCACGCGGCAACGAACCGCTCGACGTCGGCTGCGCGCGGCAGCGGCGCCACGGCGCCATAGCCGGTCGTCGCGATGGCTGCAGCCGTATTTGCATAACGCGCCGCAGCGAAGGCATCGTCGCCGGCGACCATGCGCACCGCGAACGCGCCGTCGAAGCAATCGCCTGCGCCGGTGGCGTCGACGGCCGGAACGCGCACGCCGTCGACGTGCTCGCGACGCACGCCGTCGGAAACAAGACAGCCTCCGCGACCGAGCTTCACGACGACGATCGCCGAACCCAGCCCGTGACATGCATCGACGATGCGCGACGGATCGTCGTGGTCGAACAGCAGCTTCGCGTCGTCGAGACCGGGCAGCGCCCAATCGGCCACGCGCAGCGTCTCGAAGACAATCGCCTTCGCGCGCGCAAGTGGCCACAGCTTGAGCCGCAGATTGGTGTCGTAGGAGATTTTCGCGCCGGCCGCGCGCGCGGCATCGATCGCGGCAAAGCAGGCGTCGCACGCCGATGTCGATATCGCCTGGCTGATCGCGGAGACGTGCAGCACGCGTGCCGCACGAAGCACGGCGAACGGCAGCGACGCGGGCGTCATGCGGGACGCGGCCGACCCGCGGCGCAGATACGAGAACTCGTGGCCATGCGTGCCGTGCGACACGAAATAGACGCCGGTCGGCGCCTCGTCGTCGATCGCGACGGCCTCCGCCGACACGCGTTCGTCATTCCAGAGTGCCACCAGCCGGCGCCCGAAGGCGTCATTGCCGACGCGCGTGACGTAGGCGCTGCGCGCACCGAGCCGTGCCGCGGCAATCGCCATGTTCGACGTATCGCCACCGAAGCCCTGCAGCCACGTGCGCGAATCATCGGCGCGCGCCTCGTTGAACTCGACCATCGCCTCGCCAAGCGCAACGACGTCGAAACGCGCATTCATGCGGTGGTCGCTGGCTGTCCGGTCATTGATCGCGTCGGGGCAACGCTCGAAACGCGGCTGCATACGCCGCGGCGCTCGCGCGAACCTGCGCAGGATCGGCACCCGGCGTGTACAGGTGGGAACCGGTACCGAATCCGGCCGCGCCCTCGGCCCACCACGGCGCCATGTTATCCGGACGAATGCCGCCCACCGCGAACACGAGGGTCGCCTTCGGCAGCACGGCGCGCCATGCGCGCAATGCGGCAGGCTTCATCGCTTCGGCGGGAAACATCTTCAGTCCGTCGGCACCCGCAGCGAGGGCTGCAAAGGCTTCCGTCGGCGTGGCGACACCCGGCAGGCAAAGCATGCCCTGGCGCTTCGCCTCGCGAACGACGGCGGTATCGGCGTGCGGCATCACGATCAGGCGGCCACCCGCGTCACGAACACGCCCGACGTCGGCCGGGTTCAGCACCGTTCCCGCGCCGACGAGACAACGGTCGGCATAGGCCTCGGCCAGCAGCCGAATCGATTCGAACGGCCGCGGCGAATTGAGCGGCACCTCGAGTATTCGAAATCCTTCGCTGCATAGCGCATCGGCCGTTGCCGGAATGGCTTCCGGCGTGATCCCGCGCAGCACCGCGACGAGCGGCAATGGCGACAGGTAGTCGACGAGGTTCATGCGGACACTCCGCTGTGCAATGTCGCGACGAGGCCCGCGCGCGCCGCGATGCGCCACAATCCCGACGCGGCCGCATCGTCGCTTGCGCGCTCCGCGAGCACGCCAGCGTCGCCAAGCGCGAGATCATAGCGTTCGACGAGCGAATCGCTGCCGATGATGCGAACGATCGACGGATCGACCCCCGCGCACGATGCCCAGGCACGCGCAGCACGGATTTCGCGTCCGATCAGCAGTCCCGAGAGCCAGTCGGCCACGTCGTCGGAAGCCAATACACCGGCCAGCGCAAGGGTTCGGGCGCCGAACAGGTCGTGCGCGAGCTCGCCGTCGCGGAGGCCGCGCGCGACGCCGCGCGAGAACGCATCGCGCGAGAACCGGCCCGGCTCATGACCCGCAAGTCGCCCCAGCATGCTGTGGTCGATCAATACCGCGTAAAGCTCGCCCGTCATGAACGTCGTGAAGTCGACGATGCGACCGTGCTCGACGCGCGCCCATTTGCTGTGCGTTCCGGGGAGCACCGCGAGCACACCCGGCTCGTCGGGCGCGACCGCACCGAGTAATTGTGTCTCCTCGCCGCGCATGACGTCGGGGATTCCGGCCACATCGCGCGTCGCAACGCCGGGGACGATCGTGAGCGCGTCGAGCGGCGCCTGCACGAGGCGATCGGAGAGTGCCGCCAGCGACGCGGGGCAGTCGACATACGGCGCTTCGACCCAGCCCTGCCGACTGCCGATCATTCCGCATGCGACACGCGGTGCCGTCGTCGTTGCCCAGTTGCCGAGCAGCTTCGCCAATGCGGATTCGAACCGGCCTTCGCGCACATGGCGCACGCCGATCGGAACGCTGCGGCGGTCGAGCACGCAACCGTTGGCGTCGAGGCAATACGCTCGCGCCGCGGACGTTCCCCAATCGATCGCGACGAGTGCGGTGGCGGACAATCGTCGCCTTACCAGCGCTGCGCGGCTTCGTCGTCGCTCGCGTGCGCCTCGACCCAGCGCTCACCGTCCGGCAGACGTTCCTTCTTCCAGAACGGTGCGCGCGTCTTGAGGAGGTCCATCGCAAACTCGCAGGCGTCGAACGCCAAGCCTCGATGCGCGCTCGTCACTATCACGAGAACGATCTGATCGCCGGCTGCGAGCGCGCCGACGCGATGGATGACGAGCGCGTCGCGAATGTCGAAGCGCCGCTTCGCTTCGTCGACGATCGCCTCGAGCGCCGCTTCCGTCATGCCGGGGTAATGCTCGAGCGTGAGTTCCGTAACCGTCGCGTCGTCGTTGACGTCGCGTACGGTGCCGATGAACGTCGCGATCGCACCCACGCCTCGGTCGCCCGACCGAAGCCGCGCGATTTCCACGCCGGCGTCGAAATCCTCGGTCTGGACGCGAACGGCCATCGCGCGCGTCAGCCGCCGGTGACCGGCGGGAAGATCGCGACTTCGTCGCCGTTGGCGATGGTCTCGCTCGCGCGCGCCAGCCGGTGGTTGACGGCGAAGCGCACCGCGCGACCGGGTGCAAGCTCGGAGGACCATGCGCCGCCGCGACGGCGAAGCGCATCGATGACCGATGCCACCGTCGGCGCGTCTTCAGAGGTCAGCTCGAGCGCTTCGCCGGCGCTGTCGAATGCCTCGCGCAGCCGCGCAAGATAGACGAGCCGGATCGAGACGAGAGTGGAAACCGAGTCGCGCATGTTGGAAAGCCAAGCGCCGGACCTCGTTGAAAGGACCGGCGCTCCGATTGTACGACGTCAGGTGCGCTCAGCGCCTCAGAACCTGAACTGCATGCCGAATTGCACCTGGTCGGAATCGGGCAGCGGCCCGGTCAGCGCCTCGCCGATGAAGCGCGGGAATCGCGCGTACTCGAGGCGCAGCCCGAGCGCGGACGTTATATCGTAGCGAACCCCGACGCCGTAATTGACGCCGTCATGCGACCGGCGAGGGTCGCTTGACGGCAACGTCGCGAGCGCGTACCCGGGAGGCGAGTCGCTTTGCGCGTAGCCGAGGCGGCCATAGAGCGAAAAGCTGTTGAGGAACGACCAGCTCGTATAGACGTTGGCGTTCCAGGTACGTGCAGAGACGTCGGGCGAATCGGCCAGCGACAACCCGACGCCCCGCCGGGTGGACGCGTCGAACGGTCGCAGTGCGTAGCTGTCGGCGCTCGAGAACGATCCCTCGACGGCGACATCGTTGGCCCACCGGTAGCCGCCGAACACGAGCGTCCGCCGGGTCGATTCGTCGGTGGCCGGTTGGGCGAAACGATTCCAGGTCGACGCCAGATGACCGAAATCGATGCCGGCCGCCTCGCTGCCGGCATCGCGCAGAGCGACGCCGCCATAGAAGCCCGCTTTAGACGTTGCCTGTGCCGGCGACTCCTGCGCGAACGCGGTCGGCGCGACGATCACGCCGGCGATGGTAAGAGCAGCAAGTATCTGTTTCGCAAGCATTCTGCAAGCTTCCTGGTCACACTTCCACGTTGGCGTCGCGCCGCCCGGTGTAGCGTTGGGCAATGACCCATCGTGCAGGTTCAACGTACGCCGACGCCCGGGATTCGTCAATCGGCGGCAGCTCGGGCGGCGGCATTTTCAATGACGAATGTGGCGATTGCGGCGGGATCATGCAAGGCGAACGTCGGTAGGGAGGATCGCACCCGCTCCGGGTCGTCGGTCGCAACCCCGAGGATGCGGGAATCGGCCGGATGCAGCAGCGGCTTGCCCAGCATTTCGCGCCACACCTCGAGCTTCGGGATGCAGGCCCGCTTCCAGCCTTCGACGAGGACGAGATCGCAGGGGGAAAGTCGCGCGATGGCCTCGGCGAGGGTCAGTTCCGGCGCGCCGCGCAATTCGTGCATGAGCGCCCAGCGGATCGCCGAGGTCACGAGCACTTCCGCGCAGCCGGCCATCCGATGCCGATGCGAGTCCTTGCCGGGCTGGTCGACATCGAAGTCGTGGTGCGCATGCTTCACCAGCGAAACGCGCAGCCCGCGCGCGGTGATCCGCGGCACGAGCGACTCGATCAGCGTCGTCTTGCCGCTGCCCGACCATCCGGCAAATCCGAATACGCGCATCTGCAAACGCGCTAAGCGACCTGCGCGCGCGAACGCGCGCTTGCCGGGATGATGCCGGCACGGCGTTCGTCGTTCGGGATTTCGCGCGAAATTCCGATGCGCATCAGCATAAGGTTCAAGCAGGGTCGCGTGCGATGGAGAATTGTAGACCGCGGCGCGCAAACGCCCTCGTCGGAACATCGAGGCGCGGATGTAGACTCTCGTCATCGCCCCCATATACCGCGCATGAAGAATCCGCTGGTTCGTAGCGCTGATCGATCGAACGACGCGCCCCACGGTGCGATCGTCGACGCGCTCGAACGGGTGCTCGCGGACATTCCGACGCCTCGAAACGGTCGTGCCGACGTCCCGGACGATGCCGCGGAGGCGATCGCGCGCCGGGCCGCCAAGCGTGCAGCACTTCTGTCGGGTTCGCTCGCGTTGCCTCCGGGCCCGCTCGGGTTCATGACGCTGCTGCCCGACCTTTACCTGATCTGGCAGACGCAGCGACAAATGGTCGCGGATATTTTCGGCGTCTACGGCCGCAGCGCCGAGTTGACGCGCACGCACCTGCTCTACTGCCTGTTCCGTCATGCGGCAAGCCACGTCGTGCGCGACGTCGCGGTACGCGGTGGCCAGCGGCTCGTCATCCGCCAGCTATCCGGAAGCGCGCTGAAAAGTGCGCTCGGCGGCGTCGGCATCTCCGTCTCCCGGCGGCTTGCCGGCAATGCGGCAGGGCGCTGGATCCCGCTCGCAGGCGCCGCGGCCGTGGGCGCCTATGCGTATTGGGACACGATGCAGGTCGCGGCCACCGCGCAGCGGCTGTTGACGTCGCCCGCACTCGACGCCGTCGAGGCCTGAGGCGATGTGCGGCCGCTACGAATTGTCGAGTCATCCAACAGCGATCGCGCTCGCATTCGGCCTGCCGCATCCGCCAGACATTCGTCCACGCTACAACATCGCGCCGACGCAGCAGGTCCCCATCATCCGGCACAACGCGGCAGGTGAGCGCGAACTCATCCAGGTGCGCTGGGGATTGGTGCCGCGCTGGGCGAAGGATCCGTCGATCGGCGCGCGGATGATCAATGCGCGCGCCGAAACGGTCGCCGTCAAAAGCGCGTTCCGCAACGCGTTCGCGCGTCACCGCTGTCTCGTGCCGGTAAACGGTTTCTACGAATGGCAGCGCATGCATTCGGGCAAGCAGCCGCTGCACATCGGCATGCCGGACGGACGTCCTTTCGGCCTTGCCGGACTCTATGAGCGCTGGCTGTCGCCGGAAGGTGAAGTGCTCGACACCTGCACGATCGTCACGACGTCCGCGTGCGAATCGTTGCGCGTCGTGCACGAACGAATGCCGGTGATCGTGCCCGACGCCGAATACGCGCGGTGGCTCGACTGCACGAACCCCGACGTCGACGATCTGCTCGCGGCATGGTCAGGGGAACCGCTTCGCGTCTATCCGGTATCGACGCGCGTCAATTTCGTAAGCAACGACGACGCACGGTTGTGCGAACCTATGGAAACGACGATCAAACTGGTAAATGCAGCGCCGGACGCAGGGACCGCCGCGTTGTCGATCGACGGTGCGGAAGACGCGGTTTCCGAATTGCCCACCGAGGACGAGCCCGATCAATTGCCGCTGCTCTGATCGCGAAGCGCTTGTTCAAGCGACTGCGTCAGGCGCGGTGCGGCGCGGCGCAGCTTGACGTCTTCGCTGATCAACCGCGTTCCCAGTGCGTCGGCCACGGCGATGAAGCGTGCGTCGTAAGCCGAGAGGCGATGCCTGATCGCGAGGGACAGTACCAGCTCATGAGGCGCCGCCTGGAGACCGGGCTCCATTACACGCCGCGCATGAGTCAGCGCGTTCGCGGCTGACCGGGCGGACAGTCGTCCTGCCCGAATCGCCGTTACGAGTACATTGGTGAATTCCACCAGCAGGAACGAGTCGCTGCGCCAATCGGAATCCGCAGCGAACAGCGCCCGCGCTGCAGGTGTAGCGTCACCCTCCAGTATCAGGTGAACAACGACATTGGTGTCGAAGACGCGCACCGCGCACAGAGCTCAGTCACGCCCCTCGGCGACAGCCGCCTCGATATCGGCGCTCGTCATCATCCCGCCTTTCAGCTTGATAGGAGGAGGCAGCTCGGGTACGAGGCGTGGTCCCGACGTCAATGCCGTTTCGATGAGCGTCACCGCTTCCTTGGTCATCGATCGTCGGTGACGCAGTGCGCGCGCCTTCAGCGCGGCGTGCAGGTCGTCGGGCAGGTTCTTGATTACCAACGTACTCACGGCCCCATTCTCCTTTCATCGCGGAATCATTGTAGCAGAGCGCTACCGTTTTGCTTCCCTCTGCGGGAAAATCGATGGCGGAGCTTCGACGAGTCGGGCGGTCGTTACCTGCGGCCCCACGTCGGTCAGGGGCCGAAGTACATCGTGGCCTATCGCCCGAACAACTTCCCGAGCGCCTTGCCGACGTCCTTCGCCAATCCGGGATCATGCGGTGAATTCCGCGACGACGGCGTCGTTGCGCGCGGCGCCTTGCCGCTCATGGCAACGGTGCAGGGCGCCGATGTTTGACCGGTGCCTGCAACGAGCGCGCGTCCGAGCAATGCGATTGCGCCGCCCGTTGCGCCGAGCGCACCCAACGTCACGAGCGCTTTCGCCGATTGCGCGGCATCGATACCGACCGTCGGCTTGTCGAAGCGGCCGCGGATGCGCACGAGACTTGCGAACTGCGACAGGTTGATCTGGACGCCTTCGCGAATCTGCGGCTGCACCGACAGATCGAGCGTTTCATCGCGGAAATCGAGCGTCCCGCTCGCCGACGCGGTGATCTTCCCGGTCTCGATGGCGATCGACCGGTCGACGTGCGCGATGCCATCCGTCAACGGCAGCCGGAATACCGCGCAGCGCAAATCGGTCGCGGCATCGACCGACTGCAACGGATCGAGTGCGCCGGCCAGAAGCGCGAGCGCCGTCTCCCCTTGCGCGGCGGAGCGGCCGAGCGACGCCGGTCCCGACACGACGAGGATCGTGCCGCTCATCGTGCTTGCGACGCGGTGCGGAGTTGTCCCCCGTCCGTTGATGTCGACATTCGCGCGCACCTTGCCGCCGCGAATCGCGCGCTTGATGCCGGCTGCAGCCGCGAGTGCCGCAAGGTCGAGATCCTGCGCGTCGAGTGAAAGATGCACGCCGGGCGCATCGGCGTGTCGTCCGTCGAATTGCAGTTGACCGCGCATCGATCCGCCGAGGACCTGCCCGGTCGTGAACTTGACATCGAGATTGGCATCACGCGAGGTGAATTGCGTGCCGACCCGCTCCAGTCGCTGGCCGTCGGATAGTTTCACTTCCCCGATCGTGATCGATCCTTCGGCATCCACGGACGCGAGCGGCGCAAGCGGCAACGGCGTATCCGGGATGATCCAACGCGCAGCGGGCGACGGCGCAGCGCGTTTGGCGGGTTGCGTCCCGGGTTTGCCGGCGAAATCCGCAAGCGACAGCGACGGCACCGTCAAGTCGATCGCGTAACGCGTACGCGACGTGTCGTTGATGACGCGAATCGAACCGTTGCCCGCGATCGCGCCGTACGCGACGTCGACATCGTCGAGGCTCGTCGTCGCGCCCGAGCGCGCGATTCTGGTGTTCAGCTTGACGGCATTGCCGTCGATCTCGCCCTTCAGCGCGACCGGATAGGGCCATTGTTGCCGCAGCCACTTGTCGGGCGCTCCAAGATCGCCGGCGAGCGCCACCGGCACATCGTCGACTTTGCCGCGGAAATCGACCGCGACCGGCGACTGCATGTCGCGCGCGTGAAGCGTCATCCGCTCAATCGATGCGTTGGTGAGCTTTCCCGTCGCGCCGTTTCGATAGGAGAGCGTTCCGTTCTGGATTTCCAGGTTGGCAATGCCAATCGCGGCTGTCGTTCCTGCCACAGCAGACACGGTACCCGACGCGTTCCCCGCGGACGTTCCGAATTCCCAGTTGCCGCGTCCGTTCGCGTCCGTCTCGAGGGTGATCACCGGTTCGACGAGCGTGAACTGCACGACTTCGAAGCGCCGCGACAGCAGCGGCAGCAACGCGATCTGCGCTTCGATCCGCTTCGCGGTCAACATCCGCGGCGTCCTGGACCACGGCGCGTTGTCGAATGCCACGCCCGGCAAAACGACCTTCGGCTCGAGCGAGAGATTGATGACGACCGGTCCCTTCACCGTGAGATTGCGGCCGGTCGCCGCCTTGACACGCGCGGCGAGCGGCGCGACGAAGTGGTTCGGATCGACGGTCGCGATGGCGATCGCGACACCGATCAGCAGCAGCGCGGCGAGTCCGGCGGCAACGCCGAGGATGATCAATGCGGCGCGAGGCATGCCGCCATTCTAGTCCGCGGACCCTGCGCGGGACGCCGCTAACGCAGCGACGCGTTGACGCCGGCGAGTGCCGCGCCTCCGGGGACCAATTCGGAATCGCCGAGCGCATTGAGCGGCTCGCCGACCGTCCGCAGTGCCGCGTGCATGTCGTCGCTTCCGGTATCGACGTACAACAGCCCCGTTACGACCTCGCCTTTCGCGCGGCGCGATTCGAGATGCGTCATCGCGCCCACCTTGTCGGATGGGTCGTAACCAGCGTCGAGCTTGCGCAGGCGAATCGTGCCGCCATCGTGCAATACGACGTCGCGCACGCCGCCTTCCGGGTATTCGGTCGTGATCGGCGCTCGCTCCGCCATGAAGTCGAGGCGATTCACCGCCTCGTTGTGGTCACGCACGTAGTCGTAGCTCTTCGTCGAGCCCGGGTGATTGTTGAACGCGACGCAGGGACTGACCACATCGATGAACGCCGCCCCGCGATGCGCGATCGCGGCCTTGATCAGCGGCACGAGCTGCGCCTTGTCGCCGGAGAAGCCTCGGGCGACGAACGTCGCGCCGAGTGCCAGCGCCAGCAGCACGAGGTCGATCGGCTCGTCGCTGTTGATGGCGCCGCGCTTGCTCTTGCTGCCCTTGTCGGCCGTGGCCGAGAACTGGCCCTTCGTGAGGCCGTAGACGCCGTTGTTCTCGACGATGTAGACCATGTTGACGCCGCGCCTCAGCACGTGGGCGAATTGCCCGAGTCCGATGGACGCGGAGTCGCCGTCGCCCGAAACACCGAGGTAGATCAGGTCACGATTGGCGAGGGCCGCGCCCGTCAGCACCGACGGCATCCGTCCATGCACGCTGTTGAAGCCGTGCGAGTTGCCGAGGAAATACGTCGGCGTTTTCGACGAGCAGCCGATGCCGGACAGCTTGGCGACGCGATGCGGCGCGATGTCGAGCTCGTAGAACGCCTGGATGATTCCCGCCGAGATCGAGTCGTGGCCGCAGCCGGCGCACAGCGTCGAAATGGCGCCCTCGTAATCGCGCCGCGTGTAGCCGAGCGCATTCTTCGACAGGCCGGGATGGTGCAGTTTCGGTTTCGCGAGGTAGGTCATTGAATTGGGGTCAGAGCCGTAATATTTCGCTTGGAAGGCGGTGGGTTAACACTGGGCGTCTCGAGCGAAATATTACGGCTCTGACCCCGATTCATGCGGCGCGGCCGCCGGTTCTCCTGATACCTGATCCCGGATACCCGATTCCTGTCAGCGGTGTCACGTTGTAGAGCCGCGCCTTTTCGCCGATCTCGCGCGTGATGAAGCGCTCGGTGATCGGCGTGCCGTCGTAATGCAGCACCGACGTCAGCTTGGCCGGGTCGATGCCACATTCGGTAACGAGCAGCATCTTGAGTTGCGCGTCGCGGTTCTGCTCGACGACGAATACGTGCTCGTGGGCGGCGACGAAGTCGACGATGCCGTCGTCGAACGGGAATGCGCGAATGCGCAGCCGGTCGAGATGGATGTCCTGATGCTCGAGCTCCGCGAGCGCCTCGGCCATCGCAGCACCGGTCGAGCCGAACCAGATGACGCCGGCTGTCGTCGGTTGCGCGGCAGCGGCAATCACCGGCTTCGGCACCAGCGCCCTGGCCGTCTCGAACTTGCGCAGAAGACGCTGCATGTTGTCGACGTACGCGGGCCCTTCCTCCGTGTAGCGCGCGTAGCGGTCCTTCGTCGTGCCGCGCGTGAAGTAGCTGCCCTTCGACGCGTGCGTACCGGGATACGTGCGATACGGGATTCCGTCGCCGTCGACGTCGAGATAGCGTCCGAAATCGCGGCCGGCTTCGAAGTCCGCAGCACTCATCACCTTGCCGCGGTCCATCCGCCGGCTGTCGTCCCACGTCAGCGGCTCGGTCAGCCAGTCCTGCATGCCTATGTCGAGATCGAGCATCACGAATACCGGTGTCTGCAGACGATCGGCGAGATCGAACGCGAGTGCTGCGAACTCGAAGCATTCGCGCGGATCCTCGGGCAGCAGCAGCACGTGCTTCGTGTCGCCGTGCGAGGCGTACGCACACGACAGCAGATCAGCCTGCTGCGTGCGCGTCGGCATGCCGGTCGACGGGCTGCCGCGCTGCACGTCGAAGAGCACCGCGGGGATTTCGGCGAAGTACGCGAGGCCCAAAAATTCCTGCATCAGTGAAATGCCCGGACCGGACGTGGCAGTAAAGGCGCGCGCGCCGTTCCACGCCGCGCCGATGACCATGCCGATCGATGCGAGCTCGTCCTCGGCCTGCACGATCGCGTAGCGCCGCTCGCCGGTCACCGCATCCGTACGGAACTTGCGGCACCATTTCGTGAAGCTTTCGGCGAGCGACGACGACGGCGTGATCGGATACCAGGCCGCCACCGTCGCGCCGCCGTAGACGGCACCCAGCGCCGCCGCGTTGTTGCCGTCGATGAAGATCCGATCGCCCACGGCGTCGCGGCGCGCGACCGACAGGCCGATCGGGCACTGGAAATGCGCGAGCGCGTAGTCGCGGCCCATCGCGAGCGCCTTGCGGTTCGATTCGAGCAGCGCCTCCTTGCCGCGGTACTGCTCGGAAAAGAGGCGCTCGATCTCCGCAGCGTCGATGTCGAGCAGTGCTGCGAGCGCGCCGAGATAGACGATGTTCTTGAAGAGCTGTCGCTGCCGGACGTCGCTGTACTCGGCATTGCAGATCGCCGTCAGCGGCACGCCGAGCGGCGTCACGTCCTCGCGGAACTTCGACGGCGGCAACGGTTTCGTCGAATCGTGGAAGAGGTAACCGCCCGGCTCGATCTCGGCGACATCCTTGTCCCAGGTCTGCGGATTCATCGCCACCATCAGGTCGACGCCGCCACGGCGCCCGCGCCAGCCCGCTTCGACGACGCGCACTTCGTACCACGTGGGCAGGCCCTGAATGTTCGACGGGAAGATATTGCGAGCGGCGACCGGCACGCCCATGCGCAGGATCGCGCGCGCGAACAGGCCGTTCGCCGACGCCGAACCCGATCCGTTCACGTTCGCGAACTTGACGACGAAGTCGTTGACGCGGGCGAGTTGTTTCACGCGTGCATCCATGATGCGCTCAATCCGCCGCCATCCCGGCAATTTCCGCCGGCCGCTCGTGCGCGCGATCATCGGCCAGCGCCATGTCGAGCAGGAATTTCTGCATGTCCCAGGCGCCCGTGGGACAGCGCTCGGCGCACAGTCCGCAATGCAGGCAGACATCCTCGTCCTTGGCCATGATGCGGCCCGTCTTGACGGGTGCCGACACGTAAAGCGCCTGCTCCGTATTCAGCGCCGGCGCCATGAGCCGCGTGCGCAGGTCCGCTTCATCGCCATCATTGGTGAACGTGATGCAGTCCATCGGACAGATGTCGACACACGCATCGCATTCGATGCACAGCTTGTCGGCGAAGACCGTCTGCACGTCGCAGTTGAGGCAGCGCTGCGCTTCGGCGTAGGCGAGCTTCGGATCGAAGCCGAGCTCGACTTCCGCGCGGATATCCTTCAGCGCGATGGTGACGTCCTTGAGCGGCACACGATACCGGCGATCGCCGAGGATGCCGTTATCGTAGCTCCACTCGTGGATACCCATTTTCTGCGACAGCAGGTTGACGTGTGGCGGCGGACGCTTCGTGAGCGGCTCGCCGCGGCATTGCAGGTCGATCGAGATCGCTGCGTCATGGCCGTGCGCGACGGCCCAGATGATGTTCTTCGGCCCGAACGCCGCGTCGCCGCCGAAATACACGCCGGGTCGCGTCGACGCCATCGTCGCGCGATCGACGATCGGCATGCCCCCTTCGCCGAACGCCAGCCCGAGATCGCGCTCGATCCAGGGAAAAGCGTTCTCCTGGCCGATAGCGAGCAGCACGTCGTCGCAGGGAAAATGCACGACCGGTTCGCCGGTCGGCACCAGTTGCCTGCGGCCGCGCACGTCGCGTTGCGCGGCGACCTTCTCGAAGGTGACACCGGTCAACCGTCCGTTCTCGTGCGTGAATTCGAGCGGCATGAGGTAGTTGTGGATCGGAATTCCCTCGTGCGCCGCGTCTTCCTTCTCCCACGGCGACGCCTTCATCTCGTCGAAGCCGGAGCGCACGACGACGTTGACTTCGTCGCCGCCAAGACGCCTCGAGCTGCGGCAACAATCCATTGCGGTGTTGCCGCCGCCCAGCACGACGACGCGCTTGCCGATTCTCGTCGTGTGGCCGAACGATACCGACGACAGCCAGTCGATGCCGATGTGAATGTTGGCCGCCGCCTCGCGCCGTCCGGAGATGTCGAGATCGCGTCCGCGCGGCGCGCCGCTGCCGATGAACACCGCATCCCATTGCCCGGGAACATCGCGCGCGAGCAGCTTCGCAAGCGAGTCGATGCGGACGCCGCCGCGAAATTCGATGCCCATGTCGAGGATATAACCCACCTCCTCGTCGATCACCCGGTCGGGCAACCGGAACTTGGGGATCTGCGTACGCATCATGCCGCCCGCCTTGGGGTCGCCATCGAACACGATGCATTCGTAGCCGAGCGGCGCCAGGTCGCGCGCGACCGTGAGCGACGCGGGACCGGCGCCGACGAGCGCGATCCGCTTGCCGTTACCGCGCCGCGCGGGCTTCGGCAGCCGCGGGCGGATGTCCTCCTTGTAATCGGCCGCGACGCGCTTCAGGCGGCAAATCGCCACCGGCTCCGGTTTCGCTTCGGACTTCCGATGCTCGGGGGAGCCCTCCTCGACACGCCGGCGCCGGCACGCCGGCTCGCACGGCCGATCACAGGTGCGGCCGAGAATGCCGGGGAAGACGTTCGATTTCCAGTTGACGAGGTACGCGTCGCCGTAGCGCCCCGCGGCAATCAACCGGATGTATTCGGGAACGGGAGTATGGGCCGGACATGCCCACTGACAATCGACGACCTTATGGAAATAGTCGGGATGCTTGATGTCCGTCGGTTTCAATCCGGCTCCTCGAAAACCTGCTTCTATACGACAGCGTCGGGCTGGCGCAGTGCCGGGCGGTTGGCACGAGCGGCGTGGCGGCGCGACGCCGATGCTACGCCTGCCCGGAGAGCAAGAACAGCGCCGGCAGCGCAACCATTTGAATGTCGTCGATATTTTGCAACACGCATGCGGAATCTTCGAGACCGCTGCGCCGTACGGCTGCGCT
>JALYSS010000051.1 GCA_030854685.1 Pseudomonadota bacterium
CCGATCGTGACGTAACGGTAAGCAGGAGTAACTATGGAACTCAAGGACCAGGTCGCCATCGTGACCGGCGGCGCCAGTGGCATCGGCAGGGCCATCGCGCATCGCTTCGCGCGCGCCGGCGCACGCGTCGTCGTCGCCGATCTCGACGTTGGCGCCGCGACCGACACGGCGCGCGCAATCGATGCGGACCCCGCGCGGACGATGGGCATCGCGATGGATGTCACCGATGAGCGCGCGGTCGACGGCGGCGTTGCGGACGTCATTGCAAAATTCGGTACTGTCGATGTGCTGGTCAGCAATGCCGGCATCCAGATCGTCCATCCGCTCGAGGAATTCAGTTATGCAGAATGGAAGAAGATGCTGGCGATCCACCTCGACGGCGCGTTCCTGACGACGCGCGCCTGTCTGCCGCACATGTACAAGGCCGGTCGGGGAAGCCTGATCTACATGGGCTCGGTGCATTCCAAGGAGGCGTCGATGCTGAAGGCGCCGTATGTCACCGCCAAGCACGGGCTGATCGGCCTCGCGAAGACGATGGCGAAAGAAGGGGCTGCGCACGGCGTGCGCGCCAACGTCATCTGTCCCGGCTTCGTGCGCACGCCGCTCGTCGACAGGCAGATTCCGGAGCAATCGCGTGCGCTTGGTATTTCCGAGGACGATGTGATCCGCAAAGTCATGCTGAAGGACACCGTCGATGGCCAGTTCACGACGCTCGATGACGTTGCGGAAGTGGCGCTGATGTTTGCGGCATTTCCGGGCAACGCGCTCACCGGACAGTCGCTGGTGGTCAGCCACGGATGGTTCATGCAGTGAAGCGCGCCGCCGGCCCGGAGCCTGCGGATGGCGTGCGGACGTCGGTGCTGTTCGTCTGCATGGGCAATATCTGTCGGTCTCCGACGGCGGAAAGCGTATTTCGCGAGCGCGCCAGGCGCGCAGGCTGGGACGGGCAATTGCAGATCGAATCGGCCGGCATCGGTGACTGGCACGTGGGTCAGCCACCCGACGATCGCGCCATCGCGCATGCGCGTCGCCGGGGATACGACCTTGCGACGCTGCGCGCGCGCCAGGTTTGCCGTGACGACTTCACGCGCTTCGACTTTATTCTCGCGATGGATCTTCGCAACCTGCGCGACCTCGAGGCCTTGAGGCCGCCCGCGTGCAAGGGCTACCTCGGGCTCTTTCTCGACTTCGTTCCCGAACTTGGATTGCGCGAAGTTCCGGACCCCTACTTCGGGGGTTCCGATGGCTTCGAGACGGTGCTCGAGTTGACCGAGCGCGCCAGCGAGGCGCTGCTCGCGCACATTCGCAACCGCGAGCCTCCGGCCTGATCGGAAAAAAAAGGACAGACGGCGTCTGTCCTTTGCACGTGAAGTTGTACGTGAACGTCAACCGCCGTCGTGCTTCCGCGTTTCCACGATTTGCAACGGTTCGTCGAGGATCGCTGCGCGAGCCGCGCGCACGCGCCGTCGCGGTGCCTCGGGCGGCTGTTCGTCGGCGGGGGGTGCCGAGAATCGAGTTTCGACGAGCACGAGATCCGAGTCGGTGGGCAGTGTCAGGGTCGTTATCGCAACCGTTTCCCGCACCGGCTGCTCATGCTTGATTGCGACCGGGCTCGCAGGCACGTCGTTCGACGTTTTGCTGGCCGACTGTACCGTCCGCGGCTCGGCGCCGGCCATCGCGGGAGCGCTCGCAAACGCGTGCGTGCTGTCCGCCGTCTGCGCGACGTCATTGCTGGGCGTCGCATCGGTGAACGAGTGCTGCGCGGGCACCGCTTCGCTGGTCCCATCCGACGACTCGAATGCGTAGGCAACGGGATTTGATTCCGTTTCTGGTGCCGATGCTGTCGCGTCGACTCGTGTCGTCATCTGCGAAGACGCACCCTGCGACGGTTGGTCCGACTGCAGCGCGTGGGGAGCGGACGTTTCGCTCGCGCTCGATTCGTCACCGCCCCCCTGCTGGCGCGGCGGACGCTCCGGACGCTCGGCGTGCTCGCCCCCCCGGCCTCGACGGCCGCGCCGGCGGCGACTGCCGCCTTCGCGATGGTCGTCGGTACCGTTGCCCGGCGTTACCGGACGCACCGCTTCGGCGGACTGCGCGGGGCTGTCGGCGGCGTTCGAAGTCTCTGTCACTTCGCTGGCTTCCGGGCGCGTCGCCTGCTTCGGTTCGGGACGCGATGCCCGCGGTGGTCGGCCCGAGGGCTGGCCTTTCCCCTCGCGCGTTTCCCGTCGTCCCTCACGACGCTCGCCTTCCTTGCGAGGCGTTTTCGGCGGTTGCTGCGTTTCGATCGCGCTTTGCGCCTCGGGACGGCGCGCTTCATCGCTCCCGCGCGGTTCGCGGCGTGCGCGTTCCGGACGTCGCTCGTCGCGACGCGGTTGATTGTCGGGTCGGCTATCTGCGCGCGCGTCCATCGCGGCCGCCGTCGCGGTTGCGAGGCGGCCGGCTGTCACGGGTGCGATCGGTTGCCGGCTGAGCGGCCGGCGGCGTAGCCTGCTCGGCGGCGGACGGCGGCGGGGTGCGGAACCATTGCAGCATCCGCGAAAGCCACGAGCCGGCGTGACCGGTCGCAGCCGGCGCTGCGACGGCAACCGCAACCGGCGTCCGTGGCGCGCTGACCGGTGCCGGCTGCGACGGCGTAATGCCCTTGACGATGGCTTCCTGGCGCGGTTCCTTCGCTTCTTCCTTGCGCGCGAAGGCGTCGATGTCGTCCGGCTGCTCCACCATTTGAAACGATGCGGGCAACGGTTCTCCCTGGTTCAGCTCGTCGTGGCGCATCCGTTGCACGCTGTAGTTCGGCGTTTCGAGATATCGGTTCGGCACCAGCAGGACGTTGACCTTGAACCGCGTCTCCGTCGTGAGCACTTCGGCGCGCTTCTCGTTGAGCAGGAACGTCGCGACGTCGACCGGCATCTGTGCTACGACCTGCGCCGTGTTGTCCTTCATCGCTTCCTCCTGAATGATGCGGAGGATGTGCAGCGCCGTCGACTCGGTGCCGCGAATGTGGCCAATGCCGTGGCAACGCGGGCAGGGAATGTACGCCGATTCCGCGAGCGCAGGCCGCAAGCGCTGACGCGAAAGCTCCATCAGCCCGAAGCGCGAAATCTTTCCGAGCTGCACGCGCGCGCGGTCGTACTTGAGCGCCTCGCGCAGCCGGTTTTCGACTTCCCGCTGGTTCTTGGCGCTTTCCATGTCGATGAAGTCGATCACGATCAGACCGCCCAGGTCGCGCAAACGAAGCTGGCGGGCGATTTCCTCGGCGGCTTCGAGATTCGTGTTGAACGCGGTGGTCTCGATGTCGCCGCCCTTGGTCGCGCGGGCGGAATTCACGTCGACCGCAACCAGCGCTTCCGTGTGGTCGATGACGATCGCGCCGCCGGAGGGGAGGACAACCTGACGCGAATACGCGGTCTCGATCTGGTGCTCGATCTGGAACCGCGAGAAAAGCGGAACGTCGTCCTTGTAGAGTTTCACGCGCGACACGTTCGCGGGCATCACATGGCCCATGAACTGCTGCGCCTGCTCCTGGATCGCTTCCGTGTCGATCAGAATCTCGCCGATATCGGGATGGAAGTAATCGCGTATGGCGCGGATCACCAGGCTGGATTCCTGGTAGATGAGGTAAGCGCCGGATTGCAACTTCGCGGCGTCTTCGACGGCGCGCCAGAGTTGCATCAGGTAATTGAGATCCCACTGCAGCTCTTCGGCCGTACGGCCGATGCCCGCCGTGCGCGCGATCACGCTCATGCCGCCTGGCACTTCGAGCGCCGAGACCGCTTCGCGGAGCTCGTTGCGCTCTTCGCCTTCGACGCGGCGCGAAACTCCTCCGCCACGCGGGTTGTTCGGCATCAGCACGAGATAGCGGCCGGCAAGCGAAATGTAAGTCGTGAGCGCAGCGCCCTTGTTGCCGCGCTCATCCTTGTCGACTTGTACGATCAGCTCCTGGCCGTCGCGGAGCTGATCCTGGATGCGGGCGCGCGGCTCACCCTCGTTGTCGTCGCCGCTGCTGTTGCCGTCGGCCGCGCGGCGCGAAGGCTTCAGGAATTGGCGCGAGATCTCCTTGAACGGCAGGAAGCCGTGACGCTCGGTGCCGTAATCGACGAAGCACGCTTCGAGCGACGGCTCGACGCGCGTGATGACGCCCTTGTAAATATTGCTCTTGCGTTGTTCCTTGGAGGCGGATTCGATGTCGAGGTCGATCAATTTCTGACCATCGACGATCGCCACCCGGAGTTCCTCCGCCTGGGTGGCGTTGAACAGCATGCGTTTCATGGACTTGGTCCCCGGCGCAACGCCCGAGGCAAGCGGCTGGAACGAAGGCGGGCGTCGCAAATGACGCGACGCGGGTAACGCTTACGCGGCGGTTGCAGGCGAAGACAGGCCGTCCGCCGGCATTGGCCGGAAGACGCGAGGTGAGCGAGGCGGCTTACGCATGGATTCGCAATGCCGGCACAAGGCCGGATTCTCGTCGTGCGGTCTTCTTCTTCGCAGACCAGCGGAGTATCCGATCGGTTGCGACCGCACGGTATGGCGGCAGCAGCCGGGGCAGAATGATTCGCTTTGGCGCCGCGCAGCGGCCGCTTCGAACCGGCCGTTGCCGGGTGCGGGAGTTGCGCTGTTCCTTTACCATCGCTACTTTTTTCGCGTAAAACCCGCTCGGCGAGCGACTTAGCCGTTTTTTGCCCCGCGATCCTGGCGGGACTCCGCTTGCGTCGCGCGCACTCCCGCGTCGTTCTGACGACATTCGGGCCGGGCGCGCTTTCGCGCGGTTCGGTGACAATTATAAGCGAATGAATGAGTTAAGCAAGGATGCGGTCTCGTGGCTCACCGTCGACGACGATGCAGCGGGCCAGCGGATCGACAATTTCCTGCTGCGCCTCCTGAAGGGTGTCCCCAAGAGCCATATTTACCGGATCCTCCGCAGCGGCGAGGTGAGAATCAACAAGGGTCGCGTGGGGCCGGACACGCGGATTGCGGCGGGCGATTTGATTCGCGTGCCGCCGGTTCGTACCGCGGCCGCGAGCGTGCGCACTCGGCATACGGCGATTGCTCGACCGTTCAAGCCGGCGATTCTCGTCGAAGATGACTGGTTGATCGCCGTCGACAAGCCGTCCGGCCTGGCCGTGCATGGCGGGAGCGGCATCGCGCAGGGGTTGATCGAGCAGCTGCGCGCGGCGCGGCCGGATGCGCGATTTCTCGAACTCGTGCATCGGCTGGACCGGGAAACTTCGGGCGTATTGCTCGTCGCGAAAAAACGTGCAGCACTCACCGGTCTGCACGCACAACTTCGGAATGGAGAATTCGACAAGCGCTACCTGGTGCTGGTCCGCGGGCCGTGGCGCGATGAGAAGCGCATCGTCGACGTGCCGTTGCACAAATTTTCAACGCGCGAGGGCGAGCGTCGTGTGAAGGTCGACGCGGGCGGGCAAGCCTCGGTGACTATCTTCCGGCGCGAAAGGACTTGGACTGCGCACCGTCCGCCGCTTGCGTTACTCGAGGCGGAATTGAAGACCGGGCGGACCCATCAGATCCGCGTGCATCTCGCGCATCTCGGTCACGCGCTGGCCGGGGACGACAAATACGGTGATTTCGCGTGGAATCGGGAGCTCGCACGCGAAGGGCTGAAGCGAATGTTCCTGCATGCGCGTCAACTGACGTTCAGGCATCCAGCGAGCGGTGAAGCGATGGCGATCGCGTCACCGCTTCCCGAGGAAATTTCACTTTTCCTGGCAAATCTCGCCGCGGGATCACGATAACCGGACCGTCTGCCGCATCACCTGGCGTGCCGTTGCAGGCTACGGTCGGCGGCTCTGCCCATGGTGACCGGGTTGGTGCGAATGAGTCCGCGCGCAATGCCCACCGCGATGGCCTCCTTGCGATTGAGCACGCCGAGCTTGGTAACAATATTGCCGAAATGGAAATTGGCGGTCCGTGACGTGATTCCCAGCTTGAGCGCAATGTCGGCGCTCGTCATCCCGTTGGCGGCCATTTCGAGGCATTGCGCCTCGCGCGAAGACAACGGAGAGACGCGCACCATCAACGCCGGTTCGTGGTCCACCAGGTGCGCCATGAAGAAATCGTGGAACGACATGGCGAGCAACATGATCTCTCCCAATTGCCTGGCAACGAACTGCTTGCGTGCCTTGTCGACGGGGGTGATGGGCGAATTCACGGCCACGAGTACACGACCGTGATCGGGATCGCGAAACGACACGGCGACGCCGCTGCAGACGCCAAAGCGCGCCGCGTCGTCCAG
>JALYSS010000070.1 GCA_030854685.1 Pseudomonadota bacterium
GTATTGGCCAGCGCGGAACTCTGGCTGTCCCGCCAACTATCCCGCCAATACTTACAGCTCGGACCCCGAAGTCCCTGACCCCGAAGTCACTTCGACACCGATTTACGCGGTTCCGCCGACCGTCAGACCTTCGATCTTGAGCGTCGGCTGGCCAACGCCGACCGGCACGCTCTGGCCGTCCTTTCCGCAGGTGCCGATGCCGGCATCGAGCGTGAGATCATTGCCCACCATCGTGACCCGCGTGAGGACGTCGGGGCCGCTGCCGATCAGCGTCGCTCCCTTCACCGGATAGGTGAGCTTGCCATCTTCGATCATCCACGCTTCGGCGGCCGAGAAGACGAACTTGCCGCTCGTGATGTCGACTTGGCCGCCGCCGAAATTCGCGGCGTAAAGACCCTTCTTCACCGAGCCGATGATCTCGGCCGCAGCGTGATTGCCCGGCAGCATGATCGTGTTGGTCATCCGCGGCATCGGCATGTGCGCAAATGATTCGCGGCGCCCGTTGCCGGTGGCACCCGTCTTCATCAATCCCGCGTTGAGACGATCCTGCATGTAGCCGCGCAGGATGCCGTCTTCGATCAGTACCGTGCGCTGCGTCGGATGGCCTTCGTCGTCGAGGTTGAGCGACCCGCGCCGCTCGCCGATCGTGCCGTCGTCGACCACGGTGACCCCCGGCGCCGCCACGCGCTGTCCGACGCGGCCCGAAAATGCGCTCGTGCCCTTGCGGTTGAAATCGCCTTCGAGGCCATGACCGACCGCTTCGTGCAGCAGTATTCCGGGCCATCCATTGCCGAGCACGACGGTCATGTTGCCCGCGGGCGCATCGCGCGCGGAGAGATTCACCAATGCCTGGTCGACCGCCTGTTTCGCGAATTCATGGAGCCGCGATTGCGTGAAGTAGCCGTAGTCGAGGCGCGCACCGCCGCCGGCATAGCCCTGCTCGCGACGTCCCTGTTCCTCGACGATGACCGAAATGGAAATGCGCACCAGCGGGCGCGCGTCGGCCGTGAGCAGGCCGTCGCTGCGCGCAATCAGCACGGTCTCGTGTTCGCCGGCGAGCGATGCCATCACCTGCACGACGCGCGGGTCCAGCGCCCGCGCGATGCGCTCGAGGCGCGTCAGCACATCGACCTTCGCCGCGTCGTCGAGGCTCAATACCGGATCGGCTGTCGGATAGAGACGATGCGATTCGCCGGTGCGGTGCAGCGGTGCTGACGCCGATTGTCCCTGTCGGCCGATCGCGCGCACGGCGTTCGACGCCTCTTCGAGCGCCGCGAGCGAGATGTCGTCGGAATACGCGAACGCCTGCCTGTCCCCGCTCACCGCACGGACGCCGACGCCGCGGTCGATGTTGAACGTGCCCGCCTTGACGATGCCCTCCTCGAGGCTCCAGCTCTCGAAGCACGAATGCTGGAAATAAAAGTCGGCGAAATCAACGTCGTGCGCGTGGATCGAGCCGAGGACGCGCGAAATCTTGTCGAGGTCGAGGCTCGCCGGCGCGAGCAGCAGCCGATCCGCGTCGGCGAGCAGTGCGGCTGATATCGGGGCAAGCGTGGCTTCGGGCACTGGGATCCTTTGCGAGGCGAGAGGTAACGCCCGGCGAAGGGCGCTCCCGAGATTACTTCCAGAATGATGGGGCCGAGGCGGCAGGCTTCAACCAGTCGTGAGATAAGCGCCGGCGGCGCGCGCGTTGTGGCCTTGTCCAAGATACGCGGCAGCGACGCGCGGATTGTCCGCGAGTTCGCGGCTCGGTCCCTCGAACGCAACCTCGCCGGTCTCGAGCACGTAGCCATAATCGGCGATCTGCAGCGCGGCACGTGCGTTCTGCTCGACAAGCAGCACGGCAACACCGGTCGCGCGCAGCGCGGCGACGATCGCGAAGATATCCCGCACGACGCGCGGCGCGAGGCCCAGCGAAGGCTCGTCGAGCAGCAACACCTTCGGAGCCGCCATCAGCGCGCGTCCGAGTGCCAGCATCTGGCGCTCGCCGCCGGACAGCGTGCCGGCCAACTGATTGCGCCGCTCGGCGAGCCGCGGAAAGCGCTGATAGACATCGGCGAGCACCGTCATCGAGCCGCGCTCGTGGCGACGTGTGAAAGCACCCAGTTGCAGATTGTCGGCGACGCTCATCGACGCGAACAACTCGCGCTTTTCTGGCACCAGCACGAGTCCTCGTGCAACGCGCTTTTCCACCGGCCACGACGTCACAACCGTACCGAAGCAGCGCACGACTCCCTGCGCCGGAAGAAGTCCCACGATCGCGCCGAGCAGCGTGGTCTTGCCCGCGCCGTTCGGGCCGATGACGGTGACGATCGTGCCCGGCGACACCTTCAACGACACGTCGCGCACCGCGAGAACCTTGCCGTACGCGACCGACAGTCGCTCGACGTCGAGCACGTTTGTTGCCATCGCTACGCTCGCGCTCACGCCGGAATCTCCTCGACACCGCCAAGGTACGCTTCGAGCACGCGCGGATCGCGCTGGATTTCCTCCGGTATTCCTTCGGCCAGCTTTTCGCCGAAGTCCATCACGATCAGGCGATCGGTCAAGCCCATGACGAATTCCATGTCGTGCTCGACCAGCAGAATCGTCATGCCTTCACGGCGAAGCGTGCGCAGCAGATCCGCGAGCGCCCGCTTTTCGAGATGGCGCAACCCTGCCGCTGGCTCGTCCAGCAGCAGCAACGACGGATCGGCGGCGAGCGCGCGCGCAATCTCGACAATCCGCTGCTTGCCGAGTGGCAGGCTGCCCGCGTCATCGTGCAGGTGCGGCGTCAATCCGACACGCGCGATTTCGTGGACCGCAACGGCCCGGGTACGCCGCTCTTCCGCGCGATCGAGGCGCAACGCAGCACGGAGGACTCCCGCGCGGGCGCGCAGATACGCGCCCAGCGCGACGTTGTCGAGCACCGACATCTGCGGCAACAGGCGCACGTGCTGGAACGTCCGTCCGATTCCCAGCCGTGCGATCCGATAGGGCGGGCACGAGCGGATGGACTCGCCGCAAAACAGGATGTCGCCGCCCGACAGCGGCAGCGCGCCGCTGATGAGCGCAAAGGTCGTGCTCTTGCCCGCGCCGTTCGGCCCGATCAGGCCGAGGATTTCGCCACCGTGGATTTCGAACGTCAGGTCGTTGACGGCGACGAGGCCCCCGAACTCCTTGCGCGCTTGCTTGACCTCGAGCAGCGCGGTGCGACGTCCACGCGGCTTGTCGCGCATCCGCAGCGGCGGTGCGTCAACGATCTTTGCGGGGTGGCCGCGCGGCATCAGGCGGGCAACCCGCGCCCAGACGCCGTCGCGGGCGAACTGCAGCAACAGGATCATCAGCACGCCGAAGACGACGATCTCGAAGTTGCCGGCGCGCCCCAGCACGGCGGGAAGTACGTCCTGCAGCACCTGTTTCAGCAGCGTGATCAACGTGGCGCCGACGACGGCACCCCACACGCTGCCGGCGCCGCCCACGACGGCCATGAACAGATACTCGATTCCCTGGTTGATGCCGAACGGCGTCGGGTTCACGAAGCGTTGCAAATGAGCGTACAGCCAGCCGGAAATGCAGGCGAGCAACGCAGCGTATACGAACGCGACGATCTTGAGGCGCGCACCGTTGACGCCGAACGCCTCCGCCATTTCGAGTCCGCCTTTCAGCGCCCGCAACGCACGCCCGGCACGCGAGTCGAGCAGGTTATGCGTCGCCCATAACGCGGCGAGCGTGATCACCCAGATCAGGACATAGAAGTGCCGCTCCTCCTTCAGGTCGACGCCGGCGAGCGTCAGAGGTGGAATGCCCGAGAGGCCGGTGTGGCCGCCGAGCCATTCGAGATTGCCGAAGACGAAGAACAGGCTGATGCCCCATGCGATCGTCGCGAGCGGAAGGTAATGACCTTGCATGCGCAACGTGATGAAGCCAAGCGCGAACGCGACCGCCAGCGTGATCACGAGGCCCGCGGGCAGCGTGAGCCATGGCGACGTTCCGTACCGCGTCGTGAGGTAGGCGGTCGTGTAGGCGCCGAGACCGACGAAGGCGGCCTGCCCGAACGACGTCTGCCCGGCGACACCGGTAAGCAGCACGAGCCCGAGTGCCACGATGCTGTAGAGGCCGATGTAGTTGCCGAGCGTCACCCAGAATGGCGGCGCGGCAAGCGGCACGGCGGCGAGCACGAGCACGAAGACGATCGTCCCGATGCGATCCGCGGTGATGCGCATCTCTACTCGTCGTCCTCGTGATGATGCGTTTTCAGGCTGCGCCAGACGAGCACCGGAATGATCAGCGTGAATACGATCACCTCCTTGAACGCGCTCGCCCAGAACGACGAGAACGATTCGAGCAGCCCCACGAGCAGCGCGCCCGCGGCGGCAAGCGGATAGCTCACGAGGCCGCCGATGATCGCGCCGACGAAACCCTTGAGGCTTACGAGAAATCCGGAGTCGTAATAGACGGTCGTGATCGGCCCGATCAACACACCCGAGAATGCGCACAGCAGCGCTGCAAGCACGAACGTCAGGACGCCGGCAAAGTTCGGCGAGATGCCGACGAGGCGCGCACCGATCCGGTTGACGGCGGTTGCGCGCAATGCCTTGCCGTAGAGCGTGCGGCCGAAGAAAAGATAGAGCGCGCCTATCAGCACGATGCTCGTGGCGACGACGAGCAGGCTTTGCGCGCTGAACGTGAGTTGCGCCACCTGGAACGATGCGTCGGTAAAGGCCGGCGTACGTGACCCCTCCGCACCGAAGAACCACAGGCCGAGGCCCGTCAGCGCAAAGTGCACGGCGACCGACACGATGAGCAAGACGAGCACGCTCGCATCGGCGATCGGTTGATAGACGATGCGATAGAGCAATGGACCGAGCGCAGTGACGGCGGCCAGCGTCAGCAGGATCTGCACCGGCAGCGGCAGCGCGCGAGGCGCCGCCCACCAGACGACGGCGGCAATCAGCAACGGCACGCCAAGCCAGACGGCAATGCGCGCCGGCAGCCGCCGCCATTCGCGGCGACGCAACGTCGTCACGGTTTCCACGACTGCCGCGACGACGGCCATGCCGATCAACAGGCCAACCGTTCCCGGGGGCTTGCCGAGTTGGAGCCCCGCAAGCGTCAGCGTGCCGTAGGTAACGAATTCACCAGAGGGAATCCAGATGATCCGGGTAACGGTGAATACGAGCACGAGCGCAAGCGCGAGCAACGCATAGATTGCGCCGTTCGTGACTCCATCCTGCACGAGGAACGCGGCAATCGAAAGATCCATGGTGGGAACAGGCCGCCGCGCCGGCGTAAGGGGCAGGCGAGGATAACCCGCGCGCTTGCCGATGCAAAACGGGCCGCGCCGGCTTCCCCGGCCACGGCCCGTCCGTCGCCGATATCGCTGACTTTACCGACGGGTCACTTCGCGAGCACCCACTTGCCGTTCTCGATGCGGATCATCACGCGCGCGCGGCTGTCGAGGCCGTTGTGATTCTGCGGCGTCATCGCGAACACGCCGTGGTTGCCGACGACGTTCACGTGTTCCAGCGCATCGCGAAGCGCCGCGCGGAATTCGCTCGTTCCGGGCTTCGCCTTACGGAGCGCTTCGGGGATCGCCTTCGACAGCAGCAAGAACGCGTCGTACGCATGCCCACCGAACGTCGTGCGCGAGTCCTTGCCGTACTTCGCTTCGTACTGCGTTATGTATTGCTCGGCGACCTTCCTGACGGGGTTCGATTCCGGCAACTGCTCATAGACGAGCATCGGTCCTATGGGCAGGTACGTGCCGTTGCAGTCGGCGCCGCAGACGCGCAGGAAATCGGGATTGGCGACGCCGTGCGTCTGGTAGATCTTGCCCTTGTAATGGCGCGCGACGAGTTCTTTCTCCGGAGTGGCGCCCGGCGTTCCCGACGCGCCGATCAGGATAGCGTCGGGATGGGCCGCGACGAGTTTGAGCACCTGCCCGGTCACTGACGCGTCGGTGCGATTGTATTTTTCGTCGGCGACGACCTGGATGCCTGCCGCTTGGGCCGAACGCTTGATTTCGGAGAGCCAGCTTTCACCATACGCGTCATTGAAGCCGATGTAGCCGAGCGTCTTGACGCCATTCGCCTTCATGTGCTCCGCAATCGCATCGGCCATCAGCGAATCGTTTTGCGGCACCTTGAATACCCAGCGTGTCTTCGGGTTGGCCGGATCGACGATGCGCGCCGACGCGGCCATCGAGATCATCGGCGTTTGCGCATCGGCGACGACATCGATCATCGCGAGCGAGTTCGGCGTCACCGTCGAGCCAACGACGACGTCGACGTTGTCCTCGCTGATCAGCTTGCGCGTATTGGTGACGGCCCGCGTCGTATCCGACCCGTCGTCGAGGATGATCCACTTGATCTTCTCGTCGCCGATCGACGTGGGCAAAAGCTCGATCGTATTCTTTTCCGGGATGCCGAGCGACGCGGCGGGACCGGTTGCAGACAGCGTGACGCCGATCGTGACGTCGGCCAACGCGAGCGGCGTAAAAGCCAGTCCGAGCACGGCGATGATGATGGCTTGGCGGAAGGAACGAGGCATGAATTCTCCGAAATGCGGGACGATGGCAACGCGCACGAAACGCTGGCGCAAATCAAATCCTGTCGATTATGCGGATCGCGCACCGACTCGGTCAAGCTCGTTATTGGGTGTGTCGAGGCAACGCATCGTCACGATCCAGGCTCTACGACGGCGATTGCGACTGCCTCGGTTTGCGCAAAAGAAGGGGCGACTCGCGGCCGCCCCAATTTGTTACCGGCAACTCCGTTACAGCGATGAAACTCCTGCGTCAGGCCCTCTGCTTACGGCGGAATGCCGCCATTGCGAAAAGCGCCAGACCGAGTAAAGCGAGCGTCTGCGGCTCGGGTACGGATGAATCGCGGGCGGCAACGCACGCCTCGGTGGTGCAACGCGATCCGGTACGGTGCTCCCCGCCGGTTCCCCAATAGAACTCCACGCCCGTGATCGTCGGCGTCATCGCGAATTCGTTGAAGCGGAAATCGAATGTCACCGGCCCGAGCAGCATCGGGTTGTGCTCGGGGTTGCTCGTGTTGCCGTTGCTGCCAGTCCCGACCACGGTGTCGTTGACGATCCCGTATGGCTTCCATGATCCGCCGCCCGCGCCGAACGTGAAGAGTGCATAACTCGGCAGCGCCGCCCATCCCGTGGGAGGAGTGCCGGCCGAGGCCAGGTCAGGAGGCGTCCCGAAGGGATTGACCGCCGCGTGATCGATGGCGCACGAATCGCCCTTGCCAATGCCGATGCAATTGACGGAGCCGGCCGCCGAGCCGCTCACGCCGCTCGCTTGCAGCGTCGGGCTCCCCGACAATATGAACGTAATTCCGGTGAGCTCCTGGATCGTCTTGCTGATCCCGGCCGTGTCGTTGGTCAGGCGCAGTTCCAACGTGCTGCCGCTCCAGACGAAGTCGGCGCTGGCCGCAATCGGGTCGTTGCCGGATCCGATCGTCGTATCAAGGGAAAAGACGGTCGCGTTGGCCGCCGGAAGCGCCATCGCGAGAACGAAACCGAGAAGATGATGACGTATACGCATTTTGTAACCTGCTCTGATTTTTCCTCCAGTACATCAGCAGCAAGTTGCGTTCCTACACTGTAAATAGCTGTTTTTACTGCATATTTTCAGTTAATGATGCATGATATTTGAGCCTGCGTAAAACATTTCGACATGCACAACGCTGCCTTCTATTTGATGTTCACATCATGAACGAGACAAAAGTCCCTCAAAACGTCGCTTCTGCCATTCGACAGAAGACGCATACGGACGCGCGGGCCGGCAGTGCACAACTTGTAGCGTGCATTTAAAGTGATTTCGAGAAAACGCGACTGCGGCCGGGCAAAGCTATGCCTGGCCGCGCGTCCGCGGCGAAAAAGCTCGGGGGCGAAACTCAGCGCTTCAGCGAGTCGCGTATCTCGCGCAGCAGCGCGACCTCTTCGGGGGGTGATGGTGGCGCGGCCGGCGTCTGGTGCTTCAGCCGGTTGATCTCTCGCACCATGATGAAAATGATCAACGCGAGGATCAGGAAATTGATGCACGCCGTGATGAAGTTGCCGTACGCGAACAACGGCACGCCGGCCTTGGTGAGCGCGTCGTAGGTCATCGGCCCTGAATAACCGGCGGGCGGCTGTTTCAGCATGAAGAACCAGTTCGAGAAATCCAGTCCGCCGAAGATTCTTCCGACGACCGGCATGATGATGTCCTTGACCAGCGAATCGACGATCTTGCCGAATGCGACGCCGATGATGATGCCGACCGCGAGGTCGATGACGCTGCCCTTGACCGCAAACTGTTTGAACTCGCTCGTGAATGACATCGAGCCTCCTCGGTTGGTTACGGCTTCGAAAAGCCGACTGTCGTGGCCGCAATCCTGCCGGTCAAACCGCCGCTTCGCCGGATTCGCCGGTGCGAATGCGGACGACCTGCTCCACCTCGGTAACGAAGATCTTGCCGTCACCGATCTTGCCCGTTCGCGCGGCCTTGACGATCGCGTCGATCGCCCGCTCGACCATCGAGTCGCCGAGGATCATCTCGACCTTGACCTTCGGAAGGAAATCGACGACGTATTCGGCGCCGCGGTAGAGCTCGGTATGGCCTTTCTGGCGCCCGAAGCCCTTCACTTCGGTGACGGTCAACCCGGAAACGCCGACCTCCGACAGCGCTTCGCGGACCTCGTCCAGCTTGAACGGCTTGATGATCGCCTCGATCTTTTTCATCCTGATGCCCCGTGCGGTTCGTCGCTGGCGCGGGAAGAATACACGAACCCGGTTTCCACTACGCGTGCGGCGAGCCGCCTACGCTTTCCCATTCATTCCAGGCGGACGTAATCGGATAGCGCCAATCCTTCCCGAATCCCCGTGGCGTAATGCGAATGCCGACAGCGGCTTGCCTTCGCTTGTACTCGTTGATCTTGATGAGACGAACCACCTTCCTGACGTCGTCGGCCGGGAATCCCTGCGCAACGATTTCCCCCGGTGCGAGGTTGTGCTCGACGTACGCCTCGAGAATGGCGTCGAGGACATCGTACGGCGGCAGCGAATCCTGGTCGAGCTGGTCGGGGCGCAACTCCGCGGAAGGCGGTCGAGTGATGATTCGCTCGGGAATGACGCGCCCGAGGCTGTTCCGGTAGCGGCACAACCGGTAGACGAGCGTTTTGCTGATGTCCTTCAGCACGGCGAACCCGCCCGCCATGTCGCCATAGAGGGTCGCGTAGCCCACCGCCGTTTCGGACTTGTTGCCGGTCGTCAAAACGATGGATCCGAACTTGTTCGAGAGCGCCATCAAGAGGGTCTCGCGTATGCGTGCCTGAATGTTCTCCTCGGTCGCATCCGGGTCGAGGCCCGCGAACTCGCCGGTCAGCGACGCGAGAAACGCATCGAACGTCGGTCCGATCGGAATTTCGTCGTAGCGCACGCCGACGATGCGTGCCATTTCGCGCGCGTCTTCGAGGCTGATGGACGCACTGTATTTCGACGGCAGCATGATGGCGCGAACGCGTTCGGCGCCCAGTGCATCCACGGCGACGGCGAGCGTCAGCGCCGAATCGATGCCGCCGGACAATCCGAGCAGGACACCCGGAAAGCGGTTCTTGCCCACGTAATCGCGCACGCCCATCACCAGCGCCTGATACACGTTGGGCTCGAGCGTCGCATCGAGATCTCCGCGCACGCGCCGCGGCTGTGCGCCGTGGAATTCCACGATGGCGATGGTTTCCTGCCACGCGGGAAGCTGTTGCGCGATGGTCCCCGCGGCATCCATCACGAACGACGCGCCGTCGAACACGAGTTCGTCCTGCCCGCCGACACGGTTCACATAGACGAACGGCACGCCGGTCTCGCGCACGCGCGCTTCGACCTGCGCGCGTCTCGCCGCCTGTTGCAGCGTGTGATACGGCGAGCCATTGGGCACGATGATGAGTTGCGCACCGGCCTTGCGCGCCTCCGCGGCGGGTTCGGCGAACCAGGAGTCCTCGCAAATGATCACGCCGCAACGAACCCCGGCGACGTTGAAAACGCACGGCGCGGTACCGGGTTCGAAATAGCGGTCCTCGTCGAAGACGGTGTAGTTGGGAAGATGCTGCTTGCGATAGATGCCGGCCACGCCGCCGTCGCGCAGCACCGCGACTGCATTGTGGCGCGCGCCGTCGTGCCGCTCCGGAAAGCCGACGATGGCCGTCACGCCCTTGACCTCAGCGGCGAGTGCCGCAAGCTCCGACGCGCACGCATCGAGGAACGCCGGCCTCAGCAGGAGATCTTCCGGCGGATAGCCGCACAACGAGAGCTCGGGCGTCACGACGAGCGATGCGCCGGAGCGGCGGCCTGTGTCGATCGCGGCGAGCAGCGCGCCGGCGTTGCCTGCGAGATCGCCGAGCCTCTGGTTCAGCTGCGCCAGCGCCATTCGCATCGAACGATGGTAGCAAATCGCCGGTGTCGGAGGTGCAATTCCCTGGACGATCCCGCCAATTCGTCATGTTGCATTTGCCATTGCACCTCCGGCACCGACGCGGAATTGCACCTCCGACACCGACGGCTTGAGGATAGCGCGCGCAACGGCGACAATCGCGATCGACGATGCACGCACCCGTTCCCTATTCGCATCCACGGCCGCCCGTCGCGGTTTCGCCATTGATCCGCGACGACGTCCCGCTGTCGGCGCTCGAGCCCGCACGGTGGAATCGGCTCGTAAACGACGCGCCGCTGCTGTCGCACGAATATTTTTCGGCACTGCACGAGACGGGCTGCGCTTCCGAGGAAACAGGCTGGCAACCGCGTTTCCTCACCGCATGGAATCAATCGGCGCTGGTCGGCGCGATGCCGCTCTATGCGAAGACGCACAGCTATGGCGAATACGTCTTCGATTGGGGCTGGGCCGATGCGTATCGTCGTTACGGTCGCCGCTACTACCCGAAGCTCGTCGCCGCGGTGCCGTTTACGCCGGTTCCCGGCGTGCGGCTGTTCGCACCCGATGCGACGACGCGCCGCGCGCTGCTCGAGCGCGCGCTTGGCGAATTGCATCACGGTTACTCGTCGCTGCACGTGCTGTTCATCGACGAGTCGCAGGTGCGAGAGGGCGCTGGCGCCGGCATGCTGGCACGTGACGGCCTCCAGTTCCATTGGCGTAACCGGGACTACCGCGACTTCGCCGATTTCCTGTCGGCGTTCAATCACGACAAGCGCAAGAAAATCCGGCAGGAACGGCGGCGCCTTGCGGAAGCCGGCGTGACGTTCGTACGCAGGATCGGCGCGGAGATCAGCGCCGAGGATCGCGCGTTCTTCTTCGAGTGCTACCAGTGCACGTACCGCGCACATCACTCGACGCCGTACCTGTCGCGCGGCTTTTTCGACCAGATCGGCACGACGCTCGCCGATCACCTGTTGCTCGCGATCGGATATCGCGACGGTCGACGCCTGTGCGCGGCGCTCGATGTTTTCGATGGGAAAACGCTATGGGGACGCTACTGGGGCACGCGTGAATATGTCCCCGGGCTCCATTTCGAGGCGTGCTATTACCAGGCGATCGAGTTCTGCATCGAGCGCGGCATCGAAAGCTTCGAAGGTGGCGCCCAAGGGGTTCACAAGCTTGCGCGTGGGTTGCTGCCGGTCGCCACGCATTCGTTGCACGAGATTGCCGATCGCTCGTTCGCCTCCGCCATCGCCGACTACTGCACGCGCGAGCGCGTCGATGTCGCGCATTCGATCGACGAACTCGAGTCCGGCAGCCCGTTCCGGCGCGAGGACGGGCGCATCCCGACTTCGGGGTCAGTACCGACTTCGGGGTCAGAGCTGTAAGTATTGGCGGGACAATTCGCGCTCAGCCGGAGCTTGATGCTGGCCAATACTTACAGCTCTGACCCCGAAGTCAATCACCGTTACGACTCGTCGTCGTTGACCAACTTGCGTTCCGCGCGCGACGCGGCGTTGGCGTCGGCGTCCGCTGCGACATCCGCCTGCACGACGGTGCGCGTGCGCTTCGAGCTGATTCGCGGTTGCGACACCGGTCGCGCGGGCGGCTTGTTGTAGTCGTCCGGGCTTGCGTCGCGGCGATCTCCGTACGGGCCGGTAGTTGCGGGGCTACGCCCGTACCCATTCGCATTCCCGGCTCTTTGGGCGCGCGGGCCGCTGCGGTGGCGAGGCGCCCCATCGTTGTCGGAACCACGCGTGGCGCCGCTCGGCACGCCCAGCGTCGAGCGACTGAACGGCGACGCATTCGCGTTGCTTTGCGGCTGCACTTCGTCGAAATTTCGCTGCGGACGCGACGGGCGCTGACCCTGCGCTGGTT
>JALYSS010000079.1 GCA_030854685.1 Pseudomonadota bacterium
CCGACCGCGTAGCCCATATCGCGCCAGAACCGATAGACGCTGAGCGAGCGCGCGCGCCACGAGGGATGGGACGTGTCGGAGACCGAGGCGATGAGCGTCGGATAGACCATCGCCGTGCCGAGCCCGAGCAGCACGCTCGCGACGAGCCACCAGCCGAAGCCGCGGGTGCTCGCCGTGAGGAACAGCGCGCACGCCTGCATCCACATGCCGGCCACGATCAGGCCCTTGCGGCCCCAGCGATCGCTCAACGGGCCGGTCAGCGTTTGCAGAACGCCCCACACGACGGGATAGACCGCCTTCAGGATGCCGATCTTCTCGACGCCGAGGCCGAAGGCGGCGAAGTACAGCGGGAAAATCCCCCAGCTCATGCCGTCGTTGAGATTGTTGACCAGTCCCGCCTGCGATGCCGCGAACAGATTCCGGTCACCGAACGACGTGCGACGGAAGATCTCCCAGAACCCGACCGACGTCGCCGGCGTCGCATAACGGGATACCTCCAGGCTCACATGATGGCGAGTGTCGCGCACGAGCAGCGTCGAGAGAACGAGCCCCAGGGCTGCGTAGGCGATGCCGAGGAAGAAAGGCTGCGGCCGCAGGCCGTAGCGCGCGGCGATGTAGCCGGTGAGGAAGGCGGTGACGCCGACGGAGAGATATCCAGCGAACTCGTTCAGGCCCACGGCGAGCCCGCGCGACTTCGGACCAGCGAGGTCGACCTTCATGATGACCGTCATCGACCAGGCGAAGCCCTGGTTGATGCCGAGCAGCGCGTTCGCGGCGATGATCCAGCCCCAGCTCGGTCCCCAGCCGATCATGAACGGCACCGGCAGCCCGACCAACCAGCCCAGGACGAGCATGTGCTTGCGGCCGTAAACATCGGCGAGTTGGCCCGAGACCAGATTGGCGATGGCCTTGACGACGCCGAAACTCACGATGAACGAGACAACGATCGTTGTCGAGGCGATTTGGAACTCTTCGGATCCGATCAGCGGGACCACGGTCCGTTCCAGCCCGACCATGCCGCCGACGAATGCGTTGATGAGAACGAGCAGCGAGAATTGCTGCCAGTTCTCGCGCAATCCGAGGCGGACGCCGGAGGGTGCCGCAGCGTGCGGTTCTGACGGCAGGATCATCCGTTTTCCCGGGGTGCTACCGCCGGCGATCAGGCAACCGGCGCGACATTCGCGGCGCAAACTTCGGCCGCGCGCCGTGGTAGCGGTGTAATGTCGTTCAGCATGAACCGCATCGGACTCGTGTTCATCCATGCGGCGCAGGTATCATTCAATAATTACGTTGAATGATTATTCCTGGAAGCGGAGATGTCAAGCGAGAATCCGAAACGCGTTCTCCTCGCGGGCTTGGCCGAGGTCGCCAGGGCGCTTGGTCACGGCCATCGCCTGGAAATCCTGGAACTGCTGGCCCAGGGGGAGCGGAGCGTCGACGCGCTCGCCGAGCGTATCGGACTGTCGATGGCCAACGCCTCGCAGCATCTCCGGTTGATGCGCGCGACAGGCCTGCTCGCCTCGCGCCGAGATGGCAAGCGTATCGTCTACCGCCTGAGCGATCCGTCGGTTCTCGAGTTGACCGCGGCGCTCGGCCGTGTTGCCGAACGAAACGTGGCCGAGGTGCGCGAGGTCATCGGGGCTTACTTTCGCGAGCGCGACGCGTTGGAGCCGGTTTCGCGGAAGGAGCTCGCCCGGCGCCTCAAGGATGGCCTCGTTACCGTTCTCGATGTGCGGCCCGAGGATGAATATGCCGCCGGTCACTTGCCGAATGCAATCAACATCCCGCTTCTCGCGCTGGTGCGGCGGCTGCGGGAGATTCCGAAGAACCGCGAGATCGTCGCGTACTGCCGCGGCCCCTATTGCGTTCTCGCGTTCGAAGCAGTGGCCCTGCTGCGCGAGCGCGGGTTCAAGGTCAGGCGCCTCGAGGACGGGTATCCCGAGTGGAAAGCGGCCGGCTTGCCCGTCGAATAGACGAGGTTCTTCGGATGGGCTTCGGTCCTGGGAGCTCGGAGCGCCTGCTTCTCCTGCTCCTCACCGGGCGCGTCGTTCTCGAAGCCTGAACCTGCCGCGCCGGAAGCGCCTACGCTCTCGGCGCGCGGCCCATCGTGTAGAACACGTCGTTCGGGCGCATTGCGATCAGGTTCGCCATCCGGTTCGATAACGCGAAGAACGCCGCGATCGCGCCGATGTCCCAGATGTCCTCGTCGGAAAATTCATGCGCGTGCAGCGCGGCGAAATCGGCGTCGTCGATCTCGACGCTGCGCAGCGCGACCTTCATGGCGAACGCGAGCATCGCCTTCTGGCGCGGCGTGATATCGGCCTTCCGGTAATTGACGGCCACCTGGTCCGCCACGAGCGGCTGCTTCGCGTAGATACGCAGGATCGCGCCGTGGGCGACGATGCAATAGAGGCATTCGTTCGCCCCTGACGTCGCGACGACGATCATCTCGCGCTCGGCCTTCGTGAGGCCGCTTTCCTTCAGCATCAGCGCGTCGTGATACGCGAAGAACGCGCGGAATTCATCCGGACGATGCGCAAGCGTCACGAACACGTTCGGAATGAAGCCCGCCTTTTCCTGTACTTCGAGAATGCGCGCGCGAATGTCTTCTGGTAATTCGGCGAGCGTCGGAACGGGATAGCGGCTGACCGGGGGTGAATTCATTCGAGTGTCTTGGGTGTGGATCGCTGTTACCCCGATGGTAATACAATCCGGAGTGCGATGGCGGTGGGTCCCAATCGACTGCAACTTCGTCACCAGTGCGTCATTTTCGTACGCCGTAGCAAAGCAACGGAGCTAATCCAACCAGGACCGACCGCGCCGAATAGCGATGCTCAACGTCAAAACGCGCATGCCCCGGTGCCACCGAGCATCCGGAAGTACTGCCGTCCCAGGAAGGAATCGTGCTCAGCGTCCCACGTACTGACCTGATAGCTGTCCGTTAACGCAGATGTCGTGACGGCCCAAAGCCCAGCCTGCAGCATCGTCTCGCTGGTCCCGAGATTGATCGGCATCGTGGCCGAGACGTAGCCGGCGAACAGCGCGGCATTGACGCACCGGAGCGGTGCGATTGCCTCGAGCATCGCCTTGCCTGTGTACGTGTGGTCCGGGTGATCATTCGGGTTGATGCTCGGGTCCGGGTCTGGGACATTGACCCAAACATCCGCTGAACCATGCGCCTCGTACAAAAGGATCCCGCGGAGCGTCGCGACCAAGTCCGCCCATCCAAAGTAGCTCGCTGTTCCATCGATCGCAGATATTTCGGGATCAGCGCCAGAGGCGAGCAAAAGCAGGCTCTGGTTGCCCGTCGACGGATACCCGACCCCACCGTCAACATTTCCATCTGGCAGGCGCAAGAAGTACGCAACTGCATTCCTATACGCAACGCGGCGGAGGTTCTTGCCATTGATCGTAATGGTACTGACAGCCGCGTTTGGACCAGCACCTGCGACCCCACGATTGGCAAGGAACCGAATTGCGGTCAAAGCTTCGTTTTCGCGAGCGATGTAAAACGGCACGGGGGTACCTCCGGTACCGGTACCCAATCCGGCGTCTCCCGCCGTCGTGTGCACGAAGATGGTCTTGCCGTCCGGAGCAGTAACATCAATCGCGGCGTTCAACCCCATGAACAACTGCCAGTCGTCCTCGTGCGCGACTACGTAGAAGCTCGTCGAAGGAGCGGCAAATGCCGGCATTGCAGTAATCGTGAAGATTGCGACGATCACCGCCGTCATAAAAGCTTTCATCCGTTGCATAGAGGCGCCTCTGGATTACGATTTGATCAGCAACACTGTAGTGGCGCGCAGCATACGCGGTTAAAAACACGTACTACCGGATGCCTCCCAGGCAATACCTCGCTATTCGACACCGGGTGAGAAGCGTGCGCGGCAACAGTACGTATTTGCGCTGACATCAGTTCGCGCAGACACCGCGAACGCGTTCATCACGTCGGCGGCACGTACCCGGCCGGCATCTCGGCTCCCGTACCGAAGAAATGCTTCTCCATCTGCTCGGCGAGCCACTTTCGTGCGCGTACATCGGCGAGCGACAGCCGGTTCTCGTTGACGAGCATCGTCTGGTGCTTGAGCCACTGCGCCCACGCCTCCTTCGAGACGTTCTCGTAGATGCGCTTGCCGAGTTCGCCGGGATAAGGGGGAAAAGCGAGGCCCTCCGCCTCGCGCCCGAGCTTCACGCACTTCACCATTCTGGCCATCGCCTTTCCTTCGCTAAAGATGCTTGACGTACACCAGCGACTTGCGCTGGTAATTGTAGAGCGCCTGCTTCTCCTGCGGCAGATCGGCGACCGAGCCGGTGCGAAATCCGCGCTCGACGAACCAGTGCGCGGTCTTCGTCGTCAGCACGAACAACTGCGTGAGCTTGAGCTTCCGCGCGCGCTGCTCGACCTCGTTCATCAACGCTTCGCCATACCCTTCGCGCCGGAAGTCGGGATGCACGGCGAGTGCTGCGAGCTCACCGACGCGTTCCGACGGAAACGCGTACAGCGCGGCGCAGCCGATGATGTGGTTGTCGTACTCGGCGACCACGAAGCGCTCGATTTCACTTTCCAGCCGCTCGCGTGACCGACGCACCAGCACGCCCTGTTCCTCCAGCGGCTCGATGATCGAGAGGATGCCCCCGGCGTCGTCGATCGTCGCGTTGCGCAGATGCGCGAGCGCTGTCGATGCGATCATCGTGCCGACACCGTCGCGCGTGAAGAGTTCGAGCAGCAGCGCGCCGTCATGATGGCGGCTGATGAGGTGCGCGCGTTTGACGCCGTTGTTGCATGCACGAATCGCCGCGGGCAGGTACACGCGGATGTCCGGCGACAGCCGGTCCGGCCGCGCCAGCAGCTTTTCCGCATCGGTTGTCGAAAGGTCGGACAGCAATTGGCGCCGTCCGTTGCGTACGCCGTCGGCGTCGGTGAGGAAGATGAGCTTCGTCGCGTCCATCCGTACCGCGCATTGCATCGCGACTTCTTCGACGGTCAGGTTGAAGATCTCGCCGGTGGGCGAGTAACCGGTCGGCGAGATCAGCACGATGTCGCCGTCGTCGAGTCGCTGCTGGATCGCTTCGGTGTCGATGCGGCGAACTTCACCGCTCAATTGCATGTCGACGCCGTCGACGATGCCCATTGGCTTGGCGGTCAGATAGTTCCCGCTCGATACGCGGTTCCGCGCACCGGCCATCGGCGAATTCGCGAGACCGAGCGACAACAGCGCCTCGATTCGCGCGCGTACCTGGCCGGCCGCCTCCAGCACGCAATCCATCGCGTCGCTGTCGGTGATCCGCACGCCGTTCGCGTAGCGGCTCGGAATGTTCTGCGCGGCGAGGATCGCCTCGACCTGCGGGCGGCAGCCGTGCGCGACTATCAGCCGGATGCCGAGGCTGTGCAGCAGATTGAGGTCGTGCACGACGCCGAGGAACGAATCGTCGGCGACGACTTCGCCGCCGAACGCGATGACAAACGTCTTGCCGCGAAACGCGTGCACGTACGGCGCCGCGGCGCGGATCCAATGCACGAATCCCCGCATCGTGGCCGAGTTGACCGGCGGCGTTTCGTCAGGTGCGCGGGGCATTAGCGCGACGTCCCCCCACGCTTGCCGCTTGCGCCGCTGCGCTGCCCCCCAGGGGGCGGGATTCGCGCCTTGGGGCGGCCCTGCGGCGCGAATGGAGCGGTACTCATGGACGGCGCGATTATAGCGTTCACGTCGAAGCTATAATCGACGCTCAGTGAGTTCGCCGCTTCTCGCCAATCTCAATCCGGAACAGCGCGCCGCCGTCACGCTGCCGCACACGTCCGCGCTGATCCTCGCCGGCGCGGGCAGCGGCAAGACGCGCGTGCTGACCACGCGCATCGCATGGCTGCTCGCGACCGGTCAGGCGACACCGCTGTCGATCCTCGGGGTCACGTTTACGAACAAGGCGGCGAAGGAAATGCTGACGCGTCTCGCCGCGCTCACGCCGATCAACATCCGCGGCATGTGGATCGGGACCTTTCACGGACTGTGCAACCGGATGCTGCGGATGCATTACCGCGACGCAAACCTGGCGCAGCTCTTCCAGATCCTCGACACGCAGGACCAGCTTTCGCTGATCAAGCGGATGTACCGCGCGCACAACATCGACGGCGAGAAGTTCCCGCCGCGGGAACTGCAGTGGTTCGTCGCCGCGGCGAAGGAAGAGGGCCGGCGACCGGGTGCCGTCGAGGCCGGCGACGACTTCACGCGCCGGCAGGTCGAGCATTACGCGCTGTACGAGTCGATGTGCCAGCGCGAAGGTGTCGTCGATTTCGCCGAGCTGCTGTTGCGTTGCTACGAGCTCCTCACGACGCACGACGCGATCCGCGAGCACTACCGTCGACGCTTTTCACACCTGCTCGTCGACGAGTTCCAGGACACGAACATCCTGCAATACAAGTGGCTGCAGCGACTCGCCGGGCCCAACGCGGCAGTGTTCGGCGTCGGTGACGACGACCAGTCGATCTATGCATTCCGCGGCGCGAACGTCGCCAACATGCAGCATTTCGAGCACGATTTCACTCGCTCCGACGCACCGGTGCAGCTCATCAAGCTCGAGCAGAACTACCGGTCGCACGGCCATATCCTCGATGCGGCCAATGCGTTGATCAAGAACAACGCATCGCGCCTCGGCAAGAACCTCTGGACGAGCGAGGCAAAGGGCGAACCCGTTCGGGTATTCAACGCACCGAGCGACCTCGACGAGGCGGCATTCATCGTCGACGTCGTCAAGGGCCTCGCCGACGAAGGACTCGCGCTCGACGAGATCGCGCTGCTCTATCGTAGCAACGCGCAGTCGCGCGTGCTCGAACACGCGCTCTTCAACGCGGCGCTACCCTACCGCGTGTACGGCGGCCTGCGTTTCTTCGAGCGTGCGGAAATCAAGCATGCGCTCTCATATCTGCGCCTGCTGGCCGAGCCGGGTGACGACGGCGCATTCCTGCGCGTCGTCAATTTTCCGCCGCGCGGAATCGGCGCGCGGACGCTCGAGCAGTTGCAGGACGCCGCGCGCGCGGAAGGCACGTCGCTATGGCAGGCGACGTGCGCCGGGACGCTGAAGGGCAAGGCCGCGACATCGCTCGCCGCGTTCGTCCGGCTGATCGAGGATGCGCAGGAAGCGACGCGCGCGCTGCCGCTGTCGGAAATCGTGACGCACGTCATCGACACGTCCGGGCTTCTCGCGCATTATCGGCAGGAAAAGGAAGGCTCCGAGCGCGTGGAAAATCTCGAGGAGCTCGTCAACGCCGCGCAGAACTTCGTTCGCGAGCCCGACCTCGCCGTCGACGCGCCGATACGCGCAGTGACGAATACTGGCGCTGCGGACGAGCAGGCCGCATCCGCCGGCATTGAAGAAGTGCCCGACATCGCGGATGAAGGCGCCACCGATCCGCTCACCGCATTCCTCGCCCACGCCGCGCTGGAGGCGGGCGAAACGCAGGCGGCCGAAGGGCGTCCGGCGTTGCAGCTGATGACGATCCACTCGGCGAAGGGACTCGAGTTCCACACGGTGTTCGTCACCGGCCTCGAAGAGGGTCTCTTTCCGCACGACAACAGCGTGAATGAAACGAACGGTGTCGAGGAAGAGCGGCGTCTGATGTATGTCGCGGTGACGCGCGCGCGGCGCAGGCTCTATCTATCGCTGGCGCAAAGCCGGATGCTGCACGGCCAGGTTCGCTACAACATCGCGTCGCGGTTCATCGACGAGATTCCGCGCGAATTGCTGCAATGGCTGTCGCCACGCGAGCGCCGGGGCGCGTACAACGTCGAGCGCTCGGAGTGGGGCACGACCAACCGCGCGCCTGGAGCTGCGGGATCGGGCGTCGGGGGCCCGCTCATGACGCCACCACCGCCCGCATGGCGGATCGGCCAGGGCGTTCGTCATGCGAAGTTCGGTCTCGGCATCATCATCGACGCCGAGGGCCGCGGCAGCGACGCGCGCGTGCAGGTGAATTTCCGCGACGTCGGCGTCAAATGGCTCGCACTGGATTACGCGCGGCTCGAAGCCGCGTGAAAAAATGGGGTCAG
>JALYSS010000126.1 GCA_030854685.1 Pseudomonadota bacterium
GCGCAGGGCCGTCCCAGGCTGCGAAAGGCGCCCCTTGGCGGGCGGCGCAGCGGTCGCATTGGCCAATGCGGCTGCAAGCGTGGGGGGAACTCACATAAGCACGCTGGCGGCAGCGCATCTTCGCAAGCGCTACAAGGCACGCACTGTCGTTCACGACGTTTCGCTCGAAGTGGCGAGCGGCGAGGTCGTGGGTCTGCTCGGACCCAACGGCGCGGGCAAGACGACGTGCTTCTACATGATCGTGGGGCTCGTCGCGGCCGACGGCGGCGACATCTCGCTCGATGATGAAAACCTGTCGCGGCTGCCGATCCATCGGCGTGCCCGCCGCGGCCTTTCCTATCTGCCGCAGGAAGCCTCGATCTTCCGCAAGATGACGGTGTCGCAGAACGTGCGCGCCATTCTCGAGTTGCAGGATCTCGACGCGGACGCATTGTCGAACAGGCTCGACGCGCTGCTCGAGGATCTGACGATCTCGCATCTTGCCGACGCGCCGGCCGTGTCACTGTCCGGCGGCGAGCGGCGACGCGTGGAAATCGCGCGCGCGCTTGCCACGCGGCCGCGCTTCATCCTGCTCGACGAGCCGTTCGCGGGCGTCGATCCGATCGCGGTTCTCGACATCCAGAAGATCATCGGTTTCCTGAAGGAGAGCGGCATCGGCGTGCTGATCACCGATCACAATGTCCGCGAAACGCTCGGCATCTGCGATCGCGCTTACATCATCAACGAAGGCCGGGTTCTCGCTTCCGGCGCGCCGGGTGAGATTGTTTATAATGAGGACGTCCGGAAAGTTTATCTCGGGGAGCACTTCCGGCTCTGACTCGCGAGCACGCGAGCGACCGAATGCCCACCGCCGATACCGGGCAGCAGGCTGCACCTTTTTTCAGAAAGCGCGGTCGCCGGTGAAGCAGACGCTCCAACTCAAGTTATCGCAGCACCTCACGTTGACGCCGCAATTGCAGCAGTCGATCCGGCTGCTGCAGCTGTCGACGATCGAGCTGAATGCCGAAGTCGAGCGGATCCTTCAGGAAAATCCTCTGCTCGAGCGCACCGAAGTCGAGGAGGAGCGCGCAGCGGCCGAGGTGCCGCTGTCCGGTCCGGGACGCGTCGCGGATGGCGCTGACCCTGCAACTCACGAGGCGACTCCGAGCGACGCGGCCTCGGAGCTGCGCGGCGCGCGTGACGACATGCCCGAAGCCGCGGACTTCACCGATTACGGAAGCGGTGGCGACAACGACTGGGGCAGCGGCAATTCGAACGACGACGACGACTTCCTGCCGCAGCAGATTGCTACCAGCACGCTGCGGGACCATCTGAACGGACAGCTTGCGCTGCTGAACCTTCCGCTGCGCGACCGGCAGATCGTGACGGCGCTGATCGACGCGCTCAACGACGACGGTTACCTCCCGACGCCGCTCGAGGAAATCGCCGAGCTGTTTCCAGCGGAACTCGGGATCGAACCCGAGGAACTGTCGATTGCGCTGAAGTACGTCCAGAGCTTCGAGCCCTCGGGGGTCGGCGCGCGCGATTGCGCCGAGTGCCTCGCGCTGCAGCTGAAGACGCTGCCTCCGAATACCCCGTTTCTCTCCGACGCGCTGAAAGTTGTCGACGGCAACCTGCCGTTGCTCGCGAACCGTGACTTCACGAAGCTGAAGCGGCTGCTCCACACCGACGATACCGGCGTGCGTGGCGTGCGTGACCTGATCCGCAGCCTGAATCCCCGACCGGGCGCGCCATTCGCCAAGGCCGAGGCGAACTACGTGATCCCCGACGTGGTCGTACGCAAGATAAGGAATCAGTGGGTCGCGGCATTGAATGAGGCGGCGATGCCAAAGCTGCGGCTGAACCGCATCTATGCCGACATCCTCACGCGCAACCGCGAGAGCTCCAACCAGCAACTCGCGGCCCAGTTGCAGGAAGCGAAGTGGCTGATTCGCAACGTCCAGCAGCGCTTCGACACGATCCTGCGTGTCGCCAAGGCCATCGTCGAGCGCCAGCGGCGGTTTTTCGAGTACGGCGAAGTCGCCATGCGCCCGATGGTGCTGCGCGAGATCGCCGACATGCTGTCGTTGCACGAATCGACGATTTCCCGCGTAACGACGCAGAAATACATGCTGACGCCACGCGGAACATTCGAGCTCAAGTATTTCTTCGGAAGTCACGTCGCGACCGACACCGGGGGTGCGGCGTCGGCCACCGCGATTCGGGCGCTGATCAGGCAGCTGATTGCGGCCGAGAATACGAAAACGCCGCTGACCGACAGCAAGATCGCCGACATGCTCGGCGAACAGGGCATCCTCGTTGCCCGCCGCACGATCGCCAAGTACCGCGAAGCGCTGCAGATACCTCCGGTGAACATGCGCAAGGCGCTTTGACGCGTTCCACCTCGATGACGCCATTGGTTGCGATCGATTGCAATCCCGCTCCCCGCGCTTCGCGTCGCTCCACTATCCACCGCACCCTCACGCACCGGCTGCCGATTCGCGCACCGCCAGACGGTCGCGCCCATCCGACCGCCCGCGCGGTTCCGGCGCAGTCGCGCCATCATTGCAGCATACAAGGAGAGCCTGATGAATCTGCACCTCACTGGCCATCATCTCGACATCACGCCGGCGATCCGCGAATACGTCATCGCAAAGCTCGAGCGGGTCAATCGCCATTTCGACCATGTAATCGACGTCAGCGTGGTGCTCTCGGTGGAAAAGCTCCGAAAGAAAGTGGAAGCGACGCTGCACGTGCGCGGCAAGGACCTGCACGCGGAGAGCATCGATGCCGACATGTATGCCGCGATCGACGCGCTTGCCGACAAGCTTGATCGCCAGGTCCTGAAATACAAGGAGCAGGTCAAGGATCATCGCACCGACAGCAGCGCGATCGACCCGTCGGCGGTCGAATCGGGTGCCGAAGGGTCGAATTAGGCACGACGCGAATACGTATAATCGGCAGCGCACTCCGATGGGTAGTGAATCGGGGGCAGAGCCGTAATGCCAGGAATTGCCAGGAATCGGGGTCAGAGCTGTAATACTTTGCAGGACGATGCGCAAAGTATTACAGCTCTGACGCCAGCGTCCACGACGACGCGCAACGCCCATCATGAACCCGATCGCGGCACTGCTGCCGGCCTCCAACATCATCGTCGACCTGGACGTCGCGTCGAAGACGCAGTTCTTCGCCACGATCGGCGACGTGTTCGAGCGCAGCGTCGGGCTGGCGCAGGCGAGCGTTGCCGCAAGTCTCGCCGCGCGTGAAAAGCTCGGCTCGACGGGACTCGGCCAGGGCATCGCAATTCCGCACGGCCGCATCCAGCGGTTGCACGCGGCGGTCGGCGCGTTCGTTCGGCTGCGCACTCCGATCGCATTCGATGCGCCCGACGGCAAGCCGGTCGATCAGCTCTTCGTGCTGCTCGTCCCCGAGCAGGCGACCGACCAGCATCTGCAGCTTCTGTCCGAGCTCGCGCAAATGTTCTCGCTGCGCACATTCCGCGAGCGGTTGAGCTCCGCGCAGGATGCGAAGGCGCTCGCCGACGCATTTCACGATTGGCAACCGGGCGGCTGAGCCCGCCGAGTCCAACACCATGCGACAGGTTACCGTCGAACAGTTTCTCGAGGACAATCGGGAGCGCCTGGGGCTCGTCTCGGTCGCCGGTCGCGACGGTGGCGATCGCATGCTCGTCGGCGAAAGTGCGCTCCGGCCGACGATCGGTCAGGTCGGCCACATGAACCTGATTCACCCGTTTCGCGTCCAGATCCTCGGCGCCGCCGAGCTCGCGTATCTGCGCGCGCTGCCCGAAGACGAACTCGACCGGTCGATCAATCGCCTGTTCACGACCGAACTCGCGGCGATCGTCGTTAGCAACGCCGAGCAGGTGCCGCGCCATCTGCTCGACATGTGCAATCAGCACAAGGTCGTGCTGGTCACGTCGCAGCAGCCATCCTCGCACATCGTCGACGTGTTCCGCATCTACCTCTCGCGCATGCTGGCGGAATCGACGACGCTCCACGGTGTGTTTCTCGACGTGCTGGAGCTCGGCGTCCTGATCACCGGCGCATCGGCCATCGGCAAGAGCGAGCTCGCACTGGAGCTCATTTCGCGCGGCAACGGACTCATCGCCGACGACATCGTCGAGCTCTACCGGATCTCCCCGGACACGATCGAGGGGCGCTGCCCGGACGTGCTGCGAGATTTCCTCGAGGTGCGCGGCATCGGCATCCTGAACATTCGCACGATCTTCGGCGAAACCGCGGTCCGCCCGCACAAGCTGCTGCGCCTGATCGTCCATCTCGAGGATCACAGCAACGAAGCGTTCACGGATCTCGACCGCCTGCAGGTGAACGCGACGTTCCAGGAAGTGCTGGCGGTGCCGATTCGCAAGGTGACGATTCCGGTCGCGGCGGGACGCAACCTCGCGGTGCTCGTCGAGGCCGCCGTGCGCAACTTCGTGCTCAACCAGCGCGGAATCGACAGTACGAAGGAGTTCATCGAGCGCCAGCAAAAACTGATGAACGAGGGCTGAGGTTGGATCAGGGAAATCGGTGTCGGAAATCTGTGAAATGGGGGTCAGAGCTGTAATTCGGCGCAGACTGCCGAGAGACACATTGCGCTTTCCGGGCGAATTACAGCTCTGACCCCCATTTCACTGCACACCTTTTGAACATGCGCGCACGATGGACGTGATGCTGATCGGCGGCGTTTCGGGATCCGGCAAGAACGTCGCGCTCGCGGCATTCGAGGACGCCGGTTACTACACGGTCAATAACCTGCCGCTGCCACTGCTCGTGGAAACCGCGACGTACCTCGAGCGCTCCGGCCGGCAGCGCGTCGCCGTCGCGCTCGACGTCAAGACCGGTCCCGGCTTGCCGGGCTTGGCCGAAGCGATGACTGTGCTCGAGCAACGCGGCTGGCAGGTGCGCTTTCTCTTTCTCGATGCGACCGTCGAAACGCTGGTCAAGCGCTTCTCCGAAACGCGGCGCCGCCATCCGTTCTCGAGCGGTGACCGTACGTTGACGGAGGCGATCGAATACGAGCGCGACCTGCTCGCGCATGCGCGGCAGCTCGGCATGACGTTCGACACATCCGAGCTGCCGGCGGCGAACCTGCGCGGATGGATCAAGGATTTCGTTTCCGTCGACGCGTCGCAGATCATGCTGCAGGTCGAGTCGTTCGGCTTCAAGCACGGCGTTCCGCTCGACGCCGACCTCGTGTTCGATGTGCGGTGCCTGCCGAACCCGCATTACGAGCCGGCGCTGTCACCGCTCACCGGCAGGCATGCGGACGTCGTCGCGTTTCTCGAAGCGATTCCCGAGGTCGAGCGGATGTACGGCGACATCTACCATTTCGTCGCGAGCTGGCTGCCCGATTATGCGCGCGACAATCGTAATTACCTGACCGTCGCGATCGGCTGCACGGGTGGCCAGCATCGTTCGGTTTACCTGGTGGAGCGGCTCGCGCGAGCATTCTCGCCGCGCTACCAGGTCCTGATTCGTCATCGGGAACTCGCACCGGGCGATGCAATGCCCGCGAACGATGGCGCCGATGAAAGGGATGCGCCCCAATGAATCCTCCGCGCAGGATCACGCTCGCCTACACAGGCGCATCCGGTTTGCCGTTCGGCTTGCGCTTGCTCGAATGCCTTCTCGGCGCGGGCGTGCACGTCGACCTCGTCTATTCGGCGGCGGCGCAAATGGTGGCGAAGCAGGAGTGCGACCTGACGTTGCCTACGCAGCCTCGCGAAGCCACCCGCATGCTCGCCGAGCGTTATCGCGCAGCGGATGGTCAACTGGTCGTGCACGCGCGCGAAGATTGGCTCGCGCCGATGGCGTCGGGCTCCAACCCGGGCGATGCGATGGCGATCTGCCCGTGCACGATGGGCACGCTTGGCGCGATCGCGAGCGGTATCGCCGACAATCTGATCGAGCGTGCGGCCGACGTCATGCTCAAGGAGCGCCGGACGCTGGTGCTCGTGCCGCGGGAAACGCCGTTATCAGCCATTCATCTCGAGAACATGCTGAAACTCGCACGCGCCGGCGCGATCATTCTTCCGCCATCGCCCGGCTTCTACACGCATCCGCAATCGGTCGCGGATCTCGTCGATTTCATCGTCGCGCGCGTACTCGATCATCTCGGCGTGCCGCACGCACTCGTTCCACGCTGGGGCGACGAGCGCGCGGCAGCGGCTCCCCCGACCGCGCGCGCCTGACGCTCGCGCCGATATCGGTCCACGCCATTTCCGATGTCCACGCCGACGAGCGGTGTCCACGATCGCGCACCGTGGTCACTACCGCTCTTTCCGCTGCGCACGGTGCTGTTCCCCGGCGGCCTCCTGCCACTCAAGGTGTTCGAGCAGCGCTACATCGAGATGACAAGGGCGTGCCTGCGGAACGAGCGGCCGTTCGGCGTGTGCCTCATCATTCAAGGCGATGAAGTGGCACGCGGTGATGGCGCCGTTCCCGACATCGCGACGGTGGGTACGCTCGCCCGCGTCACCAACGTCGACATGCCGCAGACGGGTATTCTCCACTTGTCGACCGAAGGCGGCGCGCGCTTCGAGGTGCGCAATCACACCACCGATGCAACCGGCGTGATCGTCGCCGACGTAACGACAATCACCGACGAGCCGCAGCATCCGCTGGCCGAAACCTACGCGCCGCTCGCGAAGCTGCTCCAGCTGATCGCCGCCCGGTTGGGTCCGCAGCATTTCCCCGCGGATCCGCGATACGACGACGCCTCCTGGGTCGGCTATCGGCTCGCCGAACTGTTGCCGCTGCCGCTGTCGATCAAGCAAAGCATGCTCGAGGTGAACGACGCCAACATGCGCCTCGTCGCATTGAAGCAGTTTCTCGAGCGCCAGGGCCTGTTGCAGGCCGTATAATTTCGCCTCTTGGACGCTTTCGAAAAGCGAGCAATGGCCGGCCACAGCAAGTGGGCAAACATCAAGCACAAGAAGGCCGCCGCGGACGCGAAGCGCGGCAAGGTTTTCACGCGCCTCATCAAGGAGATCACCGTTGCCGCGCGACTCGGCGGCGGTGACGCATCGGCCAATCCGCGCCTGCGTCTCGCAATGGACAAGGCGATGAGCCAGAACATGCCGAAGGACACGATCGAGCGCGCGACCAAGCGCGGCTCGGGTGGACTGGAAGGCGCCAACTACGAGGAAATCCGCTACGAAGGCTACGGCATCAACGGCGCCGCGGTAATCGTCGACTGCATGACGGACAACCGCACGCGCACCGTCGCCGACGTGCGCCACGCATTCTCGAAATACGGCGGCAACCTCGGCACGGATGGGTCGGTCGCGTTCCTGTTCAAGCACGTCGGCCAGATCGTGTTCGCACCCGGCAGCGACGAAAACAAGGTGATCGAAGCGGCGATCGACGCCGGCGCCGACGATGTCGTCACCCACGAGGACGACAGCATCGAAGTGATCACCGCACCGAACGACTTCATCGCCGTGAAAGACGCTCTGGCAACGTCCGGTCTCAAACCGGAGTTCGCGGAAGTGACGATGAAGCCTTCGGCCGAAATCGAGATGCGCGGCGACGATGCGCAGACGATGCAGAAGCTCCTCGACGCGCTCGAATCGCTCGACGACGTGCAGGACGTCTACACGTCGGCGCTCATCGAAGAAGCATAGCTGGTCCCGATCATCCAACCGTCGCCCGCCATCGGCGTCCGCCGCATTCTGGGAATCGATCCCGGACTTCGCGTCACGGGGTTCGGCATTCTGGAAGCCCGCGGCAATACGCTCGTCTACATCAACAGCGGCTGCATCCGCGCGTCGGGAAGCAGCCTGCCGATCCGGCTCGGCGTGATCGTCCGCGATCTCGCACATGTGATTGCCGAGGAGCGGCCAACCGAAGTCGCCGTGGAAAAAGTGTTCGTGAACATCAATCCCAACTCGACGCTGCTGCTCGGCCAGGCGCGTGGCGCCGCGATCGCGGCGGCCGTGCTCGCCGGGCTCCCGGTCAGCGAATACACGGCCGGCCAGGTGAAGCAGGCGGTCGTGGGCGGCGGACGCGCGCTGAAGCCGCAAGTGCAGGAAATGGTGCGCCGGCTTCTCGCATTGCCGGGCCTTCCG
>JALYSS010000156.1 GCA_030854685.1 Pseudomonadota bacterium
GCCGACACGCTGCAGGGCGATTCGGTGCGCAATGACGCCGGCGACGATCTGGGCGAGATCACGGACATGATGATCGACGTGCCGACGGGCCGCGTCGCGTATGCGGTGATGTCGGTCGGCGGAGTGCTCGGCATCGGCGGCAAGCTGTTCGCGATTCCATGGTCCGCGTTGCGTCTCGATACCGAAAACAAGTGCTTCCGGATGAACGTTGCGAAAGAGCACTTCGACCAGGCGCCGGGCTTCGACAAGGATCATTGGCCGACGATGGCCGATCGGCGGTGGGCCGAAGACGTGCATTCGTTCCATAACGCGCGCCCGTATTGGAGCTAGGCGATCCCGCGCAAAGCTTCGCTGTCACGCGGCACGAACGGCGGAGCCGACGCGCCGGATCCCGCGTTGCGCGCGACACTCGCGAAGGCCGCGCTTCGTTACAGCCGTACTATCGATCGCGGCATCCTTCGCGAAGGAACGCCGGACGCGTTCCGGTATATCGATGCCGACGGTCGAAAAGTACGCCGTGGCGAGACGCTCGCCCGCATTCGCGCGTTGGTGATCCCGCCCGCGTGGGCGTCGGTGTGGATCTGCGAGGACCCGCACGGTCACCTGCAGGCGACGGGTCGCGATGTGCGCGGGCGACTGCAATACCGCTATCACGCGCAATGGCGGGCGCAGCGTGACGAGCACAAGTTCGACCGCCTCGCCGAGTTCGCGGCGGCGCTGCCCACCATCCGCGACGCCGTGGCGCGCGATCTTGCAGCACCCGGGATGCCGCGGTGCAAGCTGCTGGCCGCGATGGTTCGACTCCTCGATCGCACGTATGTGCGCGTGGGCGACGAGCGTTACCGACGCGACAACGGAAGCTTCGGACTGACGACGCTTCGCACCCGGCACGTCAAGGTTTCCGGCGATCGAATCCGCCTGCGCTTTCGCGGGAAGTCCGGCAAGGAGCGCGACCTGTCGTTGAGCGACCGGCGCCTCGCGCGAATCGTTCGGCGGTGCCTCGATCTACCCGGATACGAGCTTTTCCAGTACGTCGAAGATGGTGAAACGCGGCCGCTCTGCGCGACTGACGTCAACGAATACCTGCAGGAGGCGACGGGCGCCGATTACACGTCGAAGGATTTTCGTACGTGGGGAGCGACCGTGATTGCGACGGTGCTGCTGACCCGCTTCGGTCTTCCAGCGTCGGCGCCGGAGCGTACGAAGACGGTCAACCGCGCGTTGCGCTCGGCGGCGCGGGCGCTCGGCAATACGCTCGCGGTTTGCCGCAGGAGTTACGTACATCCGGGTGTCGTCGATGCCTACCTCGCCGATGCGTTGCCGCCGCGACGGCTTCGAATCCGAACCCCCGGCCTGCGCGCGGTCGAGCGGCGGGCGCTTGCGTTGCTGAGGGCTCTCAGGTTGCGCGCGCCGGCTTCGCGACCGCGTCGGCGGCCTCGATCGCGAAGCGAGCTGCGCCCGACGGCCGGGTCCGCCCCTTGGGCTCCCTGAAGCGACTCGCCCACGCCTGCTTGGTCACCGGCGCGCGCTTCGAAAGCGCATCGCCGACCAGGCGCCGCCAATGGCGGAGCACGCCCGGCACGCGAACATCCTGCGGATGCAGCGAAATGCGCAACAGCGGTGTCGTCTGCGCGCGCCGCAGCTCGGCTCGAATCGCGCTCATCGATATCGCTCGCCGCAGCGCGGTGCCGGGGCTGTACCAGAGGTTCGCGGTGCGCTCGAAGCGCCACTCCGGCAGGTGAAAAATGCCACTCCTGATCGTCACGTAATCGAAACGATGCTCGCATTGGGCCAGGGCAGCGCGAGCGCCGGCGCTCATAAGCCAGGCGGGCGGCACGAAACCTCCGAGTGGCCAGCCGAGGATCCTGAACATCTCGACGCCGCTCGCAATCCGCCACGCGGCCGCGTGCTGGTCGAGCGCTGCGAACTCGCCCTCAGAGCGGGTCAGCATCCTGCGCGCGAACCATGCGTCGAGCGTCCGCGGCGGTAGCGCATCGTCGACGTGGAAATATCCGTGCAGCACGAGCTCGTCGCCGCGCGCCAGTCGCGCGTCCAGCGCCTGCACGAACGCGCGATCGCGCAGCACCAGCGCGCGGTAGTGGTAATGCGGTATGACGAGCAGCGAAATCGGCGCGGCGCCCGCGTCATCGAGCATCGCGACGAGCTCGCGGCATTCAGGCCACGTCGCCGGCGACACATCGTGTATCGCGATTGCCACCGCGCGCGGCGCGGCGTCAGAGCGTTGCATAGTGCGTCGCGCGCGACAATCCCGATGCCAACGCACCGCGATAAAGCCCGAGTAAACCGCGCATCGCGGTGCCCCAGCTGTATTCGCTCGTGGCACGCGAACGCGCCGCACGCCCGAGTTGCTCGGGATCCCGGTCGTAGAAGCGGCGTACGCCGTCCGCCATCGCGTCGGAGTTGCCCGGCGTCACCAGCACGCCCGTTGGCGGCGTGACGATTTCGGGGATCGCACCGGCGTTCGCCGCGACGACACCGCGGCCGCACGCCATCGCCTCGAGCACCACCAACCCGAACGTCTCCTGGTCTCCCGCATGCACGAGGCCGTCGGCGCTCGCGAGAATGCGCGCAAGCTCGAGCGACGAATGGAGGAACGGCAACAACGTCACATTGTCGGGCAGCGGAAAATCCGCGGGCGGGCCGGCAAGGACCAGATGGTAATCGGCGCCAAGCGAGCGGAATGCGTCGAGCAACACGTGCACGTTCTTCTCGGGCGAGAAGCGACCCGCGTACGCGAGAAGTCGCACGCGAGAAGGCAGTCCGAGTTCGCGCCGCAATCCCGGCGACCGGCGGACGGGCGAGAACGTTTCGGTGTCGACGCCGAGCGGACGCGAGACAACGCGCTCGACGCCCCATTCATTGAGCTGTGCGCGCATGAACGCACTCGGCGCCACGACGAGGTCGCAGCGACGGTAGAACTCTCGCGCGTACAACCGGACCGCCGCGCCGGACAGCGTACCGAGCCGGCGCGCCGCCATCTTCACGATATCGCTGTGGCAAAAGGCAATGAGCGGGACGTCCAGGCTGCGAGCGGCATGGAGTGCCGCCCACGCTTCGGGCCCCGCGTCGCCGACCTCGATCAGATCGGGCGCGCACGACCGGATTTCCCGTACCCAACGACGCGCCGCAAACGGCCAGCGGTGCCCGTGCGGGCGCCAGGCTCGCGTGCGCAGGTAGATTTCGCCATTGGCTCCGCAGGCGTTCGCAGCGCCCGGCACAAGTAGCGAGTGCCGAATCGATGTATACCGCCTGAGCCAACGGTGCTTGGCGCGGAGATAACGCACCACGCCGCCGCTGGTCGGCGCATAAAGCATTGTCACGTCGAGCAAATGCATCGATCGACCCGATTTCGGCGCACCGCGTGGGCAGCACCACGGGTTACCGGCTGACTTTTCGGAAATTACCCGTCCAACGGCGGCCGCCGGCGCGAGCGCCGGAGCCATCATCTGTGTCCCCGCGCACTATCTTGCGTACGTCTCAATCTGTCAACCCGGCGAAAGCTTACTGGCCCTTGTCCTTCGTCGTGGAGTTGGGAACGGCCGAGCTCGACCCCGTCGTGTCGGGGGTGCTCGACGACGGGGAGCTCGTTCCGGTGGAAGGCGAGCTCATCGGCGACGAAGTCGTGTCCGTGGAGCTGCTCGCTGGCGGCGTGCCGGATGACGTCGAGGTCGAGTCGGACGACGCCGGTGGCATGCTCGATGAGCTCGACGACGTCGAACCCGTGCTCGGGCTCTCCGACGGGGTAGTTGACGAGGATGACGGCGACGAACTCGAGGGCGACGGCGTTACGACAGGCGGCGTCGTCGGTGCCGTTGTCGCCGATTCACGGTTGCAACCGGCGACGCTCAATACGAGCCCGGTGCAAAACAATGCGACCAAAGCGGTTTTCATGTTGGATCTCCAGAGAGGTTGAGAAATGGGATGCCCCTCATGGATTTAGCAGAATCAGTGCCATGAACATAACAATTTTGCGGCAAGGCACATGAGGAATTGCCGAGTGAAATCAGCGCTGTCGTCAATCGGATACACGTTTTTATCGCTCGGAAACTACCGGTGACACCGACATTCGACGCGCAATTTCTATCGACGGCAGGTAATAATTACCCGCAACTGTCGATCAATCGGCGCGTGGATGGGATAAACCCGAAGATTCATGCACATGTACTGGCGATTCCGATCGGTACGCTCC
>JALYSS010000218.1 GCA_030854685.1 Pseudomonadota bacterium
GCCGGCCTCGCATCATCGCCATCCGGCATCGGCGCGATGCCATCCGCCGATTCATCAACCGGATGGCGCCATCGCGCCCGACTCGACCGGTCAAAGCCCCATAAGCGTTCAGCTTCCCCGAACCGCATCGCGGCATGCCGCGGTTTTCTCCCTCGAGGCTTGTCCGACGCCTGCCCGCGCAGCAGTGTCGCGTCGTCGCACGCCGGCGCGTGAGGGCAGGCATCGCACAACCCTTACCAAGAGCCGTCGGTGACGGGACGCAATGCGATTTGATCGGCAGCGTGAGTGCGGTCTCGTCCGATTTGTCACACCTGACGTCAGCGCACCGTATGCCGGCCCTGTCCGAAGAGAATCTTCCGTGACTCCTCGTCGCTCACCGCCGGTTTCACGTTGACGGTCTTGGCGATCGCGTAGGCGCGCTGCGTCGCTGGACGGGCGGCGATCGCGGCCTTCCAGCGCTTGAGATCCGGAAAGTCGTCGATGTTCTGCCCCTGGCGCTCGGGCTGCACCCACGGAAAGCACGCGATGTCGGCGATCGAGTAATCGTCGACGATGAATTCGCGCCCGCGCAGTTGCTTGTCGAGCACCGCGTAGAGCCGGCCGGTCTCGTTGACATAGCGGTGGATCGCATACGGTATCGGATCGCCCGCGTAGCTGCCGAAATGATGATTCTGGCCCGCCATCGGTCCAAGTCCGGCCATCTGCCAGAAGAGCCACTGGATGCATTGCCAGCGCGCGCGCGCATCGGCCGGGATGAGCTGCCCGGTCTTGTCGGCGAGATACAGCAGGATCGCGCCGGATTCGAACATCGATAACGGCCCTCCGTCGATTGCCGGTGCATGATCGACGATCGCAGGAATGCGGTTGTTCGGTGAAATGGCCAGGAATTCAGGCGCGAATTGATCGCCCTTCGAGATGTTGACCGGCTTCAACGCGTACGGGAGGCCGGTCTCCTCGAGATACATCGTGATCTTGTGGCCGTTCGGCGTCGTCCAGTAGTAGAGATCGATCATTGGCAGGTATCAGGTATCAGGTATCGGGTATCGGGGATCAGAAAGTGCCGGGATACGCGCCGCCGTCGGCCAGGATGTTCTGCCCGGCGATGTACCCGGCCTGGACGCTGCACAGGAATGCGCAGATCGCGCCGAACTCGCGCGGGTCGCCGAAGCGACCGGACGGCGTCGCGTTCATCGCGGCGTCGCGCGTGTCCTCGTACGACTTGCCGGTTGCCTTGGCGCGTCCTTCGAGCGTCACCCGCAACCGGTCCGTCGCGAACTGGCCGGGCAGCAGGTTGTTGATCGTGACGTTGTGACGCACGACATTGCGCGCGATGCCGGCGACGAAGCCCGTGAGGCCTGAGCGCGCGCCGTTCGACAGGCCGAGGATGGCGATCGGCGCCTTGACCGCGCTCGACGTGATGTTGACGATGCGGCCGAATTTGCGTTCGATCATCGTGTCGACCGTCGCCTTGATCAGCTCGATCGGCGTCAGCATATTGGCGTCGAGCGCGCGAATCCACGCGGCGCGATCCCAGTCGCGGAAGTCTCCGGCCGGCGGGCCGCCGGCGTTATTGACGAGGATATCGGGTTGCGGACACGCGGCGAGCGCCTTCGCGCGCCCGTCGGCCGTCGTGATGTCGCACGCGACCCACGCGACGGTTCGTCCCGCCAGCTTGGCGATCTCGTCCGCCGCGCGCGTGACGTCCTGCTCGGTGCGCGCGCAGATCGTGACGTTCACGCCTTCACGCGCGAGCGCTTCGGCGCATCCGCGCCCCAAACCCTTGCTCGCCGCGCACACGAGCGCGCTGCGGTCCGCAATGCCGAGATCCATGCTTCGTTTCCTTTCGATTACGCGGCCTGCGGCGCACCCGCGCGCCGTACCTGCACGACGGTGCCGATCGCGATGACGAACAGCGCGCCGATGACGAAGAGCACCTCGCGCGCGAGTCCGTGGTCGAGCATCATTCCGAACCATACCGGCCCCAGCATCGAGCCGATGTCGAGACCCGAGTAGACGAAGCCGTACACGCGGCCAGCCGCCCCCTTGGGTGTCGCGTTGCGGACAATCAGGTCGCGCGACGGCCCGGTCGCGCCGATGAAGAATCCGATGACGACGAACAGCGGCACGAGGAACGGAAGCGACACGACGTTGGCCGCGACGAGCGCGAGCAGCGTCGCACCGATCAGGAGGCCCGTGGCCGCCACGCGGTCGTGCCGAGTCGTGCGCACGGCAAGGAATCCTCCCGTGACGATGCCTGCGGTACCGCCCAGCAGGTACGCGGTGACGGCCGACGTCGCAATCACCAGTGGCACGGCGAACCCCGCGTTGAGCGTCGGGGGCAGGAACGTCTGCAATCCGACCGACGCGCTCGTCTGGAAGATGAAGTAGAAAAAGCACAGCAGGATCGCCGGCTGCGCGAACAAGCCGATACTGCCCGAAAGCGTATGCAGATGCGCATCGGCGGCGCGCTGCGATGTCAGCATGCGCCGCTGGCTGGCGAGGACCCCGAGCGCGACCAGGCCGATCATGCCCATCACCAGAAGCGCTACGCGCCAGTTGAATGCTGCGCCAAGGCCAAAACTTACGATCGGCGCGAGCGCAAAGCCCAGATTGCCGCCGACGCCGTGCGTCGAATAGGCATAACCGAGCCGCCGCGGCGTGACATTCGCGTTGAGGATGGCGAAATCGGACGGGTGGAAGACGCCATTGCCAGCACCCATGATTGCCGCGCAGGGAAAGAGCCACCACGGGTTGGGCGCGAGCGATGCGGCGAGCGTGCCGCAGGCGAGCAGTCCGAGGCCGGTGAGCAGCACGGGACGTGCGCCGAGCCGGTCGACGATGAAGCCCGCGGCGAACTGCACGAGTCCGCTCGCGACGTAAAATGCGCCAGCGACGAAGCCGAGCAGCGTCCACGAGACATCGAACTCGGCGCGCAGCAGCGGAAAGAGCGGGGGCAGCGCGAGCTGCAGGAAATGCGAAACGCCGTGCGCGAGGCTGACGACGCCGATGACGCGGGCATCCCGGCGGAACGACTCGGCGGGTGCGGTATCCAATGCGGGAGAGCTGTAAGGATGCAGTGGGAAGCGTCCACTATAGCGTATGCGGTTCTTTTGCCGCACCAACCACTTCTTTAACCGAAACGGTCAAATCATGAACGACACCACGCACAAAATGGATACCGACTGGCAAGCGAAACTGACGCCCGAGCAGTATCGCGTCGCGCGACAAAAGGGTACCGAACCCGCATTCACCGGCGAATACTGGGACAACGAGGCTCCCGGCACGTACCGTTGCGTGTGCTGCGGAACGCCGCTGTTCGAATCGGATACCAAGTTCGACGCCGGTTGCGGCTGGCCTTCGTTTTATGCGCCCGTCGCGACGGAAAACGTCCAGGAACATCAGGACAACGCGTACGACATGCAGCGCACCGAGGTGGTCTGCACAGCGTGCGACGCGCATCTAGGACACGTGTTTTCGGACGGTCCCGCGCCCACCGGACTGCGCTATTGCATGAACTCCGCGTCGCTCAAGTTCGAGCCGAAGAAATAGTCGTCCGCGCGGGCGAGATTACGGGCAGGACGCGCTCTATAAGTTACATTAACATGCCGTTACATGCCGTTGTTCTGTCGGCTTCTTTATATTATTCATTCTTCGATAGATAGAACCTGACTGATGAATGACCCGGCGGCGGCGATTTCCTCGAGAACCGCCGCATGCTCGATCGGATAGCTGTGCCATTCGAGCGGCCACCGCCCCGTCTCGAGCGCATCGCGCGAACGCTCGGCCCATGCGAACGCGACGACCTGATCGCGCGTTCCGTGCGCCATGAAAATCGGTACGTCGCGATTCGCCGTACTCGCTTCCGCGTCGATACGATCTGCGGCGATCAGGTACGCCGATAAAGCGACGATACCGGCCAGGCGCGAGTCGAAGCGCAGGCCGGCATAAAGGGCGATCGCGCCGCCTTGCGAGAAGCCCGCGAGCAGCGTTCGGCGTGGCACGATGCCGCGCGACGCCTCGCGCGCCAGCAACGCGTCGACGTGCGCCTGCGAGCGCCGCACGCCGTCGAGGTCGGCACGCTCGTTCAGGTTCGCCTGCCGGATGTCGTACCACGCGCGCATCCGCATGCCGTTGTTGATTGTCACCGGCATCATCGGCGCGTGCGGAAAGATGAACCGGACGGCGAGCGCCTTCGGCAATCCGAGCGATGGAACGACTTCGGACCAGCCGCGGCCGTCGTCGCCGAGCCCGTGCATCCAGATGACGGCCGCATCGGGGTTCGGCGCGGTCTCGATTTCGATTGAGGACAGCAGTGGCTCGGCCATGTCGTTTCGCGTTGGAGGACACGCTCATTTTACGTGAGCGTGACGTTGCAATCGTCGTGCACCGGTTAGACGAAACAGCGTAAAATTTGGGTCACCTTGCGGGCCGGCGACACGATCGCCTCACCCGAGGCCGCGTCTACCCGTCGCGGCGCGATCCGGAACACAATTCTTGGAGCTTTCCCGATGGCCACAGCCGCCGCGGCAACCGCCGCTCATCTTCGCGACGTCTCGCTCGACGATAAATACGAACTGGGCTCCGGCCGCGTCTTCCTGACCGGCGTCCAGGCGCTCGTGCGCTTGCTGATCCTCCAGCGCCAGCGCGACACGCAGGCCGGCCTCAATACCGGCGGATTCGTGTCGGGCTATCGCGGCTCGCCGCTCGGCGGCCTCGACCAGGCGCTGTGGAAGGCGCAGAAATTCCTCGACCGCGCGCACATCAAGTTCCAGCCCGGAATCAACGAAGACCTCGCGGCCACCGCCATCTGGGGCTCGCAGCAGGTGACGATGTACGAAGGCGCTACCGTCGATGGCGTGTTCGCGATGTGGTACGGCAAGGGCCCCGGCGTCGACCGCTGCGGTGACGTGTTCAAGCATGCGAACTTCGCCGGCACGTCGAAGCACGGCGGCGTGCTGGTGCTCGCCGGCGACGACCATGCGGCGAAGTCGTCGACGCTGCCGCATCAATCCGACCACCAGTTCTCGGCGGCGATGATGCCGGTGCTCTATCCGTCCTCGGTGCAGGAGATCGTCGATCTCGGGCTGCACGGCTTCGCGATGAGCCGCTATTCCGGCTGCTGGGTCGGCTTCAAGTGCGTGTCGGACACCGTCGAAAGCTCGGCGTCGGTGTACGGCGATGCCGATCACGTCAACATCATCGTTCCCGAGGATTTCCCGCTGCCCTCCGACGGCGTGTCGATCCGCTGGCCGGACGCGTTCCTCGCGACCGAAGAGCGGATGCAGGATTACAAGATCTACGCTGCACTGCACTACTGCCGCGTCAACGAGCTCAACCGGATCGTCGTCGATTCGCCGAATCCGCGATTCGGCATCATCACGAGCGGCAAGAGCTACCTCGACGTCCGGCAGGCGCTCGACGATCTCGGCATCACCGAGGCCGACGCCGCGGCAATCGGCATTCGCGTGTTCAAGGTCGCGATGCCGTGGCCACTTGAGCCCGAAGGCGTGCGACGCTTTGCCGAAGGACTCGATGAGATCCTGGTCGTCGAGGAGAAGCGCCAGATCGTCGAGTACCAGCTCAAGGAACAGCTGTACAACTGGCGCGACGACGTGCGCCCGCGCGTGGTCGGCAAGTTCGACGAAAAGGGCGAATGGGTGCGCCCGCATGGCGACTGGCTGCTGCCCGCACTCACGGAGTTGACGCCGGCGATGATCGCGCGCGTCATCGCGCAACGAATCGAACGGCTGGACCTGCATCCGCGCACGATGGAAAAGATCCGCCAGCGCGTCGACTTCATCAACCAGAAGGAGCGCGCGCTCGCGAAGCCGAAGATCAGCCTCACCCGCGCTCCTTACTTCTGCTCGGGCTGCCCGCACAACACGTCGACCAACGTACCGGAAGGCAGCCGCGCGACCGCCGGCATCGGCTGTCACGTGATGGCGATCTGGATGGATCGCAGCACGTCGACCTTCACGCACATGGGCGGCGAAGGCGTGCCATGGATCGGACAGGCGCCGTTCACGAACGAGAAGCACGTCTTCGCGAATCTCGGCGACGGCACGTACTACCACAGCGGCATCCTCGCGATTCGCGCTGCCGTTGCGGCCGGCGTCAACATCACCTACAAGATCCTTTACAACGACGCAGTCGCGATGACCGGCGGCCAACCGGTCGACGGCCCGATTTCGCCGCAGGCCATCGCGAGGCAATGCGCGGCCGAGGGTGTGTCGAAGATCGTCGTCGTCAGCGACGAGCCCGACAAGTATCCGGCGAAGACCTTCACCGACGACATCGAGATTCACCATCGCGACGATCTCGACGCGGTGCAGAAGCAACTGCGCGAAACGACCGGCACGACGATCCTTCTCTACGACCAGACCTGCGCAGCCGAGAAGCGCCGGCGTCGCAAGCGCGGCAAGTTCCCCGATCCCGCGAAGCGCGTCGTCATCAACGAGCTGGTGTGCGAAGGCTGCGGCGACTGCGGTCTGAAGTCGAACTGCGTGTCCGTCGCGCCGGTCGAAACCGAATTCGGACGCAAGCGCACGATCGACCAGTCGTCCTGCAACAAGGACTATTCGTGCGTCAACGGCTTCTGCCCGAGCTTCGTGACCGTCGAAGGCGGCCAACTGCGCAAGCCGAAGAAAGCCGACACCGTCGATTTCTCGCACCTGCCTGAACCCGCGCATCCGTCGACCGCCGACCCGTACGGCGTGCTCGTCACGGGCATCGGCGGCACCGGCGTCGTCACGATTGGCGCGCTGCTCGGCATGGCCGCGCATCTCGAAGGCAAAGGCTGCAGCGTGCTCGACATGACCGGGCTCGCGCAGAAGAACGGCGCCGTCGTGTCGCACGTTCGCATCGCCGACACGCCCGAGCAGCTTTATGCGACGCGCATCGCGGCCGGCGAAGCGAAGCTCGTGCTCGCCTGCGACATCCTGACCGGCGTGGGTAACGAAGCGCTCGCGAAGATGCAGAAAGGCGTGACGAAGGCGCTCGTCAACACGTCGCTCGTCATGCCGGCGCAGTTCACGCGCGAGCCGGATCTCGCGTTTCCGACCGGATCGATGGAGCAGGAAATCAAGGGCGCCGTCGCGCCGGGCGACGCCGAGTTCCTCGATGCGACCAAGCTCGCGACCGGCCTGATGGGCGATTCGATCGCGACCAACCTGTTCATGGTCGGCTACGCATATCAGCGCGGCCTGCTGCCGATCAGCGAAACGGCCATCCTGCGCGCGATCGAGCTCAACGGCACCGCGGTCGAATCGAACAAGCAGAGCTTCCACTGGGGTCGCCTCGCTGCCGTCGAGCCGGCGAAAGTCGCCGCTGCCGCGATCCCGATGGCGAAGCCCGAGTCGCAACGGCTGTCGGAGTCGCTCGACGAAATGATCGAGCGCCGCCGCGCGTTTCTCACCGACTACCAGGACGCCGCGTACGCCAAGCGTTATACGGACCTCGTCGCGAAGGTGCGCGCGATCGAAGCGGTGAAAGAGCCCGGTGCGACCGACCTCACCGAAGCGGTTGCGCGGTATTACTTCAAGCTCCTCGCGATCAAGGACGAATACGAAGTCGCGCGGCTCTACGCGGAAACCGATTTCGTCGCCCG
>JALYSS010000222.1 GCA_030854685.1 Pseudomonadota bacterium
GCCTTGGCCCTTCGACGCTTGTATGATCCCCCCAGGCTTGCGGCTGCGCCGCTGCGCCGCTGCGCTGCCCCCCCGAGGGGGTGGAATTCGCGCTTTGGGGCGGCCCTGCAGCGCTCATCGCTGCCCGACCTTGGCGCCGCCGAACACGCCGACCGTATCGCGGGGCTCCGCGCGCGAATACTGCGGCGGGGGAACGACCGACGCGCCGAGCGCCGCGGCCGCATGCCAGACCCAGCGCGGATCCCAGAGGAACGCGCGCGCCATCGAGACGAGGTCCGCATCGCCGGCGGCCACGATCGACGACGCCTGTCCGGGCGTCGTGATGAGGCCCACGGCGATCGTTACCGCGCCCGTCGCACGCCCGATCTCGCGCGCGAAGCCGACCTGGTAGCCGGGACCAAGGGGAATCCTCTGCGCCGGCGATACGCCGCCGCTCGAGGCATCGATAAAGTCGCAGCCGCGGGCGACGAGCCGGCGCGACAATTCGATCGATTCATCGAGAGTCCATCCGCCGTCGACCCAATCGGTGCACGACAATCGGACGCCGAGCGGCCGGCGCGCAGGCCATGTGGCGCGCACCGCGTCGAAGACTTCGAGCGGAAAGCGGATCCGCGCTTCGAAACTGCCGCCGTAGCGGTCGATCCGGTGATTGGCGAGCGGCGACAGGAACTCGTGCAGCAGGTAGCCGTGCGCCATGTGCAGCTCGAGCGCGTCGACGCCGGCACGCTCGGCTCGCCGCGCGCTGTCGACGAACGCGCTGCGAACGCGTGCGAGTCCGTTGTGGTCCAGCGCGGCCGGCGCAGGCTCTCCGTCGGCGTGAGGAATCGCCGAGGGCGCCGCCGGGGTCCAGCCGCCTTCGTCGACCGGAATGAGATGACCGCCTTCCCACGGCACGTGCGACGATCCCTTGCGGCCGGCATGCGCGAGCTGCAGCGCAACCGGTATCGGCGGGCATAGCGCCCGCGCGCGAGCGAGCGTTCGCGTCAGCGCGTCCTCGCAGGCGTCGTCGTAGAGACCGAAGTCGCCCGGCGTGATGCGGCCCTGCGCCAACACGGCCGTCGCCTCGATGGTGAACATTGCGGCGCCGGACATCATCAGCTGTGCCCAATGCACGAGATGCCAGTCGGTCGCGCAGCCGTCGACCGCCGAGTACTGGCACATCGGCGAAACGACGACGCGGTTGGCGAGCCCGAGTCCGCGCAACCGGATCGGGTCGAACAGGTTCAATCAGTCGGCGGCGAATGCCGGCTCACGAAGCTCTGCCGCCTCGCGAAGCGCCTCGACCTTGTCGGTCGCTTCCCAGGTGAATTCGGGCTCGTCGCGGCCGAAATGCCCGTACGCCGCGGTCTTGCGGTAGATCGGACGCAGAAGATCGAGCATCCGGATGATGCCCTTGGGGCGCAGGTCGAAATGCGCCTGCACGAGCTCGACGATCCGCGCATCCGAAATGCGACCGGTGCCTTCGGTATAGACCGTCACGTTGATCGGCTTCGCGACGCCGATCGCGTACGACAGTTGCACCTGGCACTGCCTGGCAATGCCCGCGGCGACGATATTCTTGGCGACGTAGCGCGCCGCATAGGCAGCGGACCGGTCAACCTTCGACGGATCCTTGCCGGAGAAGGCGCCGCCGCCGTGCGGCGCGGCACCCCCATACGTGTCGACGATGATCTTGCGGCCGGTGACGCCGGCATCGCCGTGCGGTCCGCCGATCTCGAAGCGGCCGGTGGGATTGACGAGAAAACGCGTACCGGCCAGCATCTCCTTCGGGAACACCGGCTTGACGATTTCCTCGACAACGGCTTCGGCAAGCTCCTTCTGCCGTTCGTTCATGCTCGGGTGGTGCTGTGTCGACAGAACGACGGTATCGACGCTCTTCGGCTTGCCGTCGACGTAGCGCACCGTCACCTGCGATTTTGCATCGGGCCGAAGCCAGGGCAGGCGACCATCGCGGCGCACTTCGCTTTGACGCTGCACGAGCCGGTGCGCGTAATAGATCGGGAACGGCATCAGCGCGGGCGTTTCGTCGCACGCGTAACCGAACATCAGGCCCTGATCGCCGGCACCCTGGTTGAGGTAGTCGTCGGAGGCGCGGTCCACGCCCTGCGCGATGTTGGGCGATTGCCTGCCATAGCAGACCATGACCGCGCAGCCGTCAGCGTCGAAGCGCAATTCAGGATCGTTGTAGCCGATGCGCCGGATCGTATCGCGCGCAACGCGCGCGTAGTCGACGTTCGCGCTCGTCGTGATCTCGCCCGCCATCACGACGAGTCCTGTCGATACGAGTGTTTCGGCGGCAACCCGCCCCGTCGCATCATGCTCTAGAATCGCGTCGAGCACCGCGTCGGAAATCTGGTCCGCGACCTTGTCAGGATGTCCTTCCGACACCGATTCCGACGTGAACAGGAATTCGCCCATTGCCGCTCCGCTTTGCTGTTTTTTCGACCGCGCACGCGCGCGGCACACGCCGTGAATTCTAGCAGACCCGGCCTGCGGCTTCGGCCCGGAGCCGGCCGATGAGCGCCATCCGTCGCGCGGACCGCGCGTCAATCACGCGCGCCGTCGACCTGTTGCGGGACGGCAAGCTCGTCGCGTTTCCTACCGAGACGGTCTACGGACTCGGCGCGGACGCGAGCAATCCGGCCGCCGTGCGGCGCATCTTCGAGGCGAAAGGACGGCCGGACGACCACCCGGTCATCGTTCATGTCGCGGACATCGGCGCCGCCGAGCGGTGGTCGTCGTCGATGCCCGACGAGGCGCGTGCGTTGGCGGAGGCCTTCTGGCCGGGACCGCTGACGTTGATCGTGCCGCGCGCGTCGCACGTCTCGGACGCGGTGACGGGTGCTCAGGCGAGTGTGGGCTTGCGGGCGCCCGCCCATCCGGTCGCGCGCGCACTGCTCGCGGAGTTCGGGAACGGCATCGCGGCGCCGTCGGCAAACCGTTTCGGTCTCGTTTCGCCAACGACGGCACGCCATGTCGCCGACGACCTCGGCGACGCGGTGGACCTGATCCTCGACGGCGGCGCCTGCGAAGTGGGCATCGAAAGCACGATCATTGCGTTCACGCCAGCCGGGCCGATGGTGTTGCGGCCGGGCGGCATCGACATCGATGCGATCGCGAAGGTACTTGGCCGCATGCCCGTTACAACGGACGCCGTGGCGCCGCGCGCGTCCGGCACGCTCGCCTCGCACTACGCGCCGCGCACGCCGGCCGCACTCGTCGCGCATGACGCGCTGCGCGCAGAGATATTGCAGCTCGAGGAGCGGGACGAGCGCGTCGCAGTGCTCGCCTGGAGTGTCGAGCCGCCCGACGATTTCGACGGCGTCTGGCTGTCCGCGCCGCGCGACGCCGCCGCCTACGGGCAGGCGCTTTACGCGAACCTGCGCGCGCTCGACGCCGCCAATGCCGATACGATCCTCATCGAGATCGTGCCTGACGCCAATGCATGGACCGCGATCCGCGACCGGATTGCGCGCGCAACCTCGGGCGAGCAGGACGACCGCGATTAGCCATTTACTTCGAGCAGCCGCCGCTGAAGGCCCGATCGAGAAACGGCTTGATGGCCTTCGCGAGACGCGCTGCGGCGTTCGCGAAATAATGATCGGTTCCGCCGACCACCAGCGGCGCCGAGCAACCGTCGTCGCGCAGGCTGCGCACGCGCGTTTTTGCGAATGCGAGCGCCTCGGGAAGGTCATGCTCGGCGACGATGTCCAGCACGGGCAGCGGCGGCGGTGCCGCGAAATCGACGAGCAGGCCCACCGGCACCCACGCATCGACCTCGGGCCGTTTCCGTTTTGCGAGCCACGCGTTCACCATGGCCGAGCCCATGCTGTGCGACACGACGGCGATGCGGGAATAACTCCTGGCGCGCAGCCAATCGGTCGCGGCATCGAGCCGCTCGCCCGCATCCGGGAAAATCGCCGCGTAATCGGTGCGCGGCGCATCAGCGGCAAGGACCGGCATCTGTACGGACAGCGTCGCGAACCCGAGATCGGCCAGCGCCATGCGCAGCACGCCGATCAGGTTCCAATCCGGATTGACGCCCATGCCGTGGACGACGATGACGGCGTTGGACGTCGCCGCCACCGGCTCGGTGTACAGCGCAAGCACCTTCGGATGATGCGCGGTGGCGAGCCACACGGCGTCGCCGACGATGAGTTGCGGCACGACCTGCTCGGCCCAGCGGCGCTCGCGGGCCGCGTCCGGCGTCACGGCGGCTGCCGCAACCGTCGAGTACGCGACGAGCAGGCCGGCGATCGCGTGCAAGAATCTCATGG